>JANWHV010000154.1 GCA_025450255.1 Chloroflexota bacterium
CAGCCTGGTCAAAGCCGCCCAGGTCGTGCAGGCCCAGGCCATGCACCTGCTCGCCGCGTTCGCCACCGGCTTGGGGCGGGCGATCACCGACCTCCACCGCTCCCGTAGCCTGCCGCCTCAACCCGCGCAAGAAACATTCCACTACGTACAAAGTCCTCCTCAACCCCGACCTGCTGGCCTTAACTTGATGCATATGGGGACAAGCTTTCTCGCTCCCTCCTGCTATACTCGGAGCACGTAAAAAAGTGTTCGCAGGACGAGAGCCGATGCATATACGGCGGTTGGCCGAAGACGATGCCGAGGCGTTTCGCACCCTCCGCCTCCGTGCCCTGCGCGAGAGTGCCGAGGCTTTCGGCTCCTCCTATGAGGAAACGGTCGGCCAATCGACGGCGAGCATGGCCCAGCGTATGCGTCCCGATCCGGCGGCGCCACATAATTTCGTGCTGGGCGCCTTCGATCCAGGGCTGATCGGCATGATCGGGTTCTATCGGGAGCCGCGTGCCAAAACACGGCACAAAGGCGCCATCTGGGGCATGTTCGTGGCGTGGGAGGCACGGGGCCGGGGAATAGGCCGTGCCCTGCTGGAAACCGTGATTGTCGAGGCGCGGCACATTCCGGGGTTGGAGCAGATAGTCTTGCTGGTGGTCGCCGGCAACCAGGCGGCATCTAGCTTGTATCTGTCATGCGGCTTTGCGGTGTATGGCGTCGAGCCGCGCGCGCTGCGCGTGGGCGACCAGTATTACGACGAAGAGTTGATGGTTCTTCGCCTGTAGGAGACGTGTATACCGCACGCTACCATCCCACTCCTCTGGACGGGTAAAATTCGGATAGAGGAAGGATGCTCGGATCGCTATGGCACATCCCTTTTACTCCCTGTACACACATGGCTTCGTCCGCGTGGCCGTCTGCGTGCCGCATGGGCGCGTGTCCGACCCCGCCTACAATGCCGAGCGCACGATCGTGCTGGCCCGGCGTGCCTCGGCGGCGCACGCGGCGGTGGCGCTCTTCCCCGAGCTTGGCATCTCCTCCTACGCGATCGACGATCTGCTGCAACAGGACGCCTTGCTCGACGCCGTGGAAGCCGGACTGGCGCGTCTGGTCGAGGAGAGCCGCGATCTGTCCGCCCTGATCGTCGCCGGCGCCCCGCTCCGCTTCGAGCACAGGCTGTTCAACTGCGCGGTGGCCATCTACGGCGGGCGCGTGCTTGGCATCACGCCCAAGACCTATCTGCCGAACTACCGCGAGTTCTACGAGAAGCGGCAGTTCAGCGCGGCGCGCGACGCGATTGGCCGAGACGTATGGTTCCTGGGCCAGCGGGCGCCGTTTGGGAACGACCTGATCTTCAAGGCGAGCACATTAGAGCATTTCGCCGTACACGCCGAAATCTGCGAGGATGTATGGACGCCAATCCCGCCAAGCACCTATGCCGCTCTTGCCGGCGCCACCGTGCTCTTGAACCTCTCGGCCAGCAATATCACGGTCGGCAAGGCGGGGTATCGGCGGATGCTCTGTGCCGCGCAGTCTGGCCGCTGTGTCGCGGCGTATCTCTATTCCGCGGCGGGGCTGGGCGAGTCCACCACCGACCTGGCCTGGGACGGCCACGCGCTGATCTACGAGAACGGCGAGTTGCTGGCCGAGGCGGATCGCTTCGCCGGCGAAGAGCAGATCGTCATCTCGGACATCGATCTCGACCGCTTGCGGCAAGAGAGGATGCGCCTCTCCAGCTTCAACGACAGCGCCGGCGACTATCGGGAACGGCTGCGCGCGATGCGCACGATCGAGTTCGAGTTCCAGACTCCCAGGAGCGAGGTCCCGCTAACGCGCCAGGTGGCGCGATTCCCGTACGTGCCGCGCGATGCCGCGGCCCGCGAGGCCCGCTCGTACGAGGCATACAACATTCAGGTGCGGGGACTCGAGCAGCGGCTAACCGGCACGGGTCTGAAGAAGGTGGTGATCGGCGTATCGGGCGGGCTTGACTCGACGCAGGCGCTGCTGGTCGCCGGGCAGACCATGGATCGCCTGGGCTTGCCGCGCGCCAATGTGCTGGGCTATTCGATGCCGGGCTTCGCCACCAGCAGCGGCACGCGCGCCAATGCCCTGGGCTTGATGCGGGCGCTGGGGGTTACGGGCGAGGAGATCGATATTCGGCCCTCGTGCATGCAGATGCTGCGCGACATAGGCCACCCTTTTGCCGGCGGCGAGCCGGTCTACGACATCACCTTCGAGAACGTGCAGGCAGGCGAGCGGACCAGTCACCTCTTCCGGCTAGCCAATTTCCATAACGCGCTGGTAGTCGGCACCGGTGACCTGAGCGAGTTGGCGCTGGGCTGGGCCACCTACGGAGTGGGCGACCAGATGTCGCACTATAACGTCAATGTCTCGGTGCCCAAGACCCTGATCCAGTATCTGATCCGCTGGCTTATCTCCAGCGGGCAGTTCGCCGCCGACACCAACGCCATCCTGCAATCGATCCTCGATACGGAGATCTCGCCGGAGTTGGTGCCGCACGCCGACGGTGAAAGCGAGACGCCGGCTCAGAGCACGCAGGAGAAGATCGGGCCGTACGCGCTGCAGGATTTCAACCTCTACTACACCACGCGCTTTGGCTTCCGCCCCAGCAAAGTCGCGTTCCTTGCCTACACGGCCTGGCACGATCGCGGGGCGGGCGCCTGGCCTGAGGGATTCCCAGAGGAGCAAAAACTGGAGTACGACCTGGCCACGATCGCGCGCTGGCTCGATGTATTTCTGTATCGCTTCTTCAAGCTGAGCCAGGTCAAACGTTCCGCCTTGCCAAATGGACCAAAGGTAGGATCGGGCGGCAGTCTCTCGCCGCGCGGCGACTGGCGCGCGCCCAGTGACGGCGAGGCGACGGCCTGGCTGGATGAGCTGAAGCGCAACGTGCCGGTGTAGTTGATTGCGGTCAGTGCGAGACTGCCGCCGCGGCCTTCTCTCCCACCAGTCGATGCTCGTAGAACCGCGTGATGTTGAACGGCTTGAGCAACTCCGGCGTCTTGCGCGTGGCAATCAACTCCGCCATCAAGGAGCCTGATACTGGGCCGGCCTTAAAGCCATAGGTGCCCCAGCCGACGTCGACCAGGAAGCCCTTGATGTCCGGCACTTCGCCCATAATCGGGCTGTAATCGGGTGTCATATCACAGATGCCTGCCCACTGCCGCAGCACCGTGACCTCGTGCAGGCCGGGGAACAGCGACAGCACGTGCGACGCGGTGGTTTGCAGAAAGGGCAGTGTCGAGCGGTAGCTGTACGAGGTGTACGGATCGATCTCGGCGCCCATGACCAATTCGCCGCGATCGCTTTGACTGACGTACACGTGCAGGGTGGCGGAGACGATGACCTTGTTCAGGAAGGGCTTGAGCGGCTCGGTAACGCACGCCTGTAACGGGTGCGAGGTGATGGGCAGCTTGAGGCCGACCATCGCGGCAACCGTGGAGCAGTGGCCGGCCGTCGAGTTCACGATAGTCTCCGCTTTGATTTCGCCACGGGTGGTAAGGACGGACCGCACGCCGCCGTTCGCCGTGGTGATGCCTGTTACTTCGGTCTGGGGAAAGATCGAAACGCCTCGACGGTCTGCCCCACGCGCGTAGCCCCACACCACCGCGTCGTGGCGAATGATGCCGCCGGGTGGATGATAGAGCGCGGCCTGGATCGGATACCGCGCCGTCCGGCTCACGTCCATGGCCGGGACCATGCGTTTGATTTCATCCGGCCAGACAAGGCGGCTATCGACGTCAAGCAGTTGGTTGGTCTCGGCCCGCACCCGCAAGCCACTTATCGCCGAGTCGGTGTGCGCCAGGGTCAGATGGCCGTGTTGCGAGAAGAGGACGTTGTAATCGAGTTCTTGCGACAGGCCCTCGTAGAGCTTGACCGAGACATCGTAGAACTTGATACCGTCGGGCGTGCGATAGTTTGAGCGGATGATCGCTGTGTTGCGGCCGCTGCCGCCACTGCCGATGTAGTTGCGTTCGAGCACGGCGACGTCGGTAACGCCCCGCTTGGCGAGGTAGTACGCCGTGGCAAGTCCGTGTACGCCGCCGCCGACGATCACCACATCGTAGCGATCCTTCAGCGGACGCTTCGTCCACATCGGCTCCTTCTTGAACATCTGCAGAAGGTCCATTAGCCTGTCTCCTCTTCGGCGCCGCGCCCGACGGGCGCGATACCCAGGGGTGCTCCCGCCTCCAGCAACGAGTCCCACAGATAGCCGCCCAGATCCCGGTCCACGAACAGATCGTAGCCGAGCGTTCCGGTGGCGTCGCGGCGCAGGACAATCGCATGCACGCGCGCCAGGCCGCATTGCGCCAGCGCGCCATCGGCAAATCGATCGGGAGCCAGGTCAACCGAGGTCAACCGCTCCAGCACGAATGGCGCGTTTGGGCCCAGGAGCCGAAGTCCACACAGGGCGCCGGTCAGGTCAACCAGATGCGTATGCGCGACGGTATCGGCAATATTTCGCAAGCGATTGAATATCTCGTGGAATGTGCCCGGCGTGGTGAGGAGCAGCGCCTGATCCGGCGTCAACCTTAAGGCGCGTAGCGATCCGTTCGCCAGTGTTGTCAAGCCGACTGGAATTGGTGTCGCTTGCGGCAGGGCGACCGCGAGCACCGCGTCCAGATCGTTACTCTTCAGATCAATCTTGCCGCTATCGCCGATGTCGAGCAGCCCAACCCCATGCCTGATCACCTCCGCTTCGTCGGTAGGTGACGCATACGATACCGGCACCAGCCACGACTGGCGCGATTCAAGCCTGGCGCCGAGCGCCAGGTGTTTGTGGTATACGGCTGTCAAGCGCGCCGGCCGCGCGAAGGGCGTGGCGGCGCCGGCGCCGTGCGAGCCAGTTGGAGTGGACATGATTTGCTCCATTAACTCTTCATCCGCGCGCCGGTAGGGTCGTAGAAGGGCGTGGGCACCACCCTCGCGACGGTCGGATTGCCATCGATCCTGATACGCAACGTGCTACCGGGCGCCGCACTGGCAATCGGCGCCCACGCGAGACCTATGGCCTTCTGGAGGGTTGGACTATAGCGGGCGCTGGTGACACGGCCGCGGGGTAGGTCGTCGTCATCCAGAATCTGACAACCCTCGTCCGGCACCTCCTTGAGATTCAGCATCTCAAAGCCCACCAACTTCTGACTGGGCCCACGCTCCTTAAGATGCGCCAAGGTGGTCTTGCCTATGAAATCCTGCTTGTCGAACTTGACGGCCCAGCCAAGTCCGGCCTCGAGCGGGGTGGACAGCGCATCGGTATCCTGCGTGACGATGATATGGCCCTTCTCCAGACGCAGGATACGTTGCGCTTCGACGCCGAACGGCACGATCTGAAACTCGTGCCCAGCGTCGAGCAGCGCGGTCCACAGGTGCTCGCCAGACTCGGCTGGGACATGTATCTCATAGCCCAATTCGCCGACGAAGCCGATGCGCAAGATCGTGGCCGGCAGTCCCGCCACCGTCCCTCGCGCCGCCTTCAAATAGGGAAGCGCTGCAGCCGAAACGTCGAGGTCGGTGAGCCTGGCCAGCACCTCGCGGGATCGCGGACCCACGAGATTAATCGCCGCGAACGCGGACGTCACATTGGTCACGTGTACCTGTATGCCGGTGCCTTCCATTGCCCAGGTCAACCCTTCGGCTACGGCGCCCACGCCGGATGAGGTAGTGGTGAGATAGAAATAGTCGTCGGCAAGCCGAGCGCCGGTGCCGTCGTCCGTGATAATGCCGGTGTCGTCGACCATCACGCCATACCGGACATGCCCGACCTTGAGATCGGTCCATTTATTCGTGTATTCGCGCTCGAGCAACGCGACGGCGTCCGGTCCTCGCACGTCCAGCTTGCCGAGGGTGCTGACGTCGATGATGCCGACGCGCGTGCGTACGGCGTCGCACTCCGCCTCCGGTGAGGTGTAGTGCCGTGGACGAACCCATTGACCGGCATCCATGATCGTGGCGCCGGCCTTGAGGTGAAGCTGATGCATGGGGGTTAGCCGCGTCGGATCCAGGTGCGGGCCGCCAAGCGTGCCGAGCGCCGTCGGTTGGGTGAGCGGGCGTGAGGTCGTGGCGCCGGTCTCGGCGATGGTACGCCCAGTGGCGCGGGAGCATGCGGCCAGTGCATTCATCGCGCACATCTTGCCCTGGCAGGGGCCCATGCTGACCGTGCTGTAGCGCTTGAGCGTTTCGATGTGGTCGAAGCCCTCTTGCACCGCCCAATCTATATCCTTCAGCGTCACATCCTCGCACGGGCAGACGAATGCCTTGCGGCCCTCAAGGTGAGTATGCGCGACGGATTCGCGGCCGGCGCGGTCACGATACGCGCGCGATCGGGCGCTGAGTTCGGAGCGTGCGGTATCCAATGCAGAGACGTCGCCGTTGCGCGCCCCCCGCAGGCCATGGGCTGCCTCGCGGCCGGTGGCGAAGCCGCCGGCGAGCGCGAACCCAAGATCACATATGCCGGTAACATCGCCGGCCGCGAACACGCCCTCGGCCATGGTTTCCGGTGTGAAGAGATCGAGCTGCCGATCGTAGTGCATGCGGCATCCAGCCTGCCAGAGGAGCGAGGCATTGGTCTCCAGCCCGGTGGAGACCGCGATCAGCGAGCAGCGTCCGCGGCGCTCCGTACCGGCGATGGGCGCGCCGTGCCGGTCGAGCTGGATCAGCGTAGCGCCCTCGACGCGTCCACGACCTCTGGCCTCGGCGATACTCCAGCCGGAGAGAATGCGCACGCGTGCCCGTGCCAGCGCCCGCAGCTCGGGGCTCGCCGGCAACTCGTGACGATGGTCCGCCACCATCGCTACGTCGATCCCCGCTTCAACCAGATCGAGCGCCACGCGCAGGCCGTCGTCGCGCGCCGACACAACCACGGCGCGATCGCCCGGCTTCACGCCCCACAGGTGCATGAGCTTCGTGGCCGCGGAGCCCAGCATGACGCCGGGAAGATCGTTGTTGTTGAAGACCAGCGGATGCTCGAAGCTACCCGTGGCGATCACCAGGCGCGCGGCGCGCAGCTCTATAAGCGTGTCGCCCTGGGCGACGGCGATCAAGTTGTCCTCGTAGATGCCGATAGCGGTAGCACTGGTGAGAATCTCCGCCGTCGCGCACGCGCGGAGTCGCTCGCAAAGCGCCTCGACGATTTGGTGCCCTGTCCGGCTTGAGTACTCACCCGCGTCATGGTAGACGCGTGTCTCGCCCCGCAGGTGGCCGCCTGGCACGGGATTCTCGTCGACAAGCACCACGCGCAGCCCCTGCTCCGCCGCCGCGACGGCGGCGCCAAGCCCCGCCGCGCCGCCGCCTATAACGGCTACATCGGGATGTAGGTGGCGACGAATCGCATGGAGCGGCTTCATGTGGTCGAAGTCTACCTTGCCGAGGCCGGCGATATTCCGCAGCACCGTCTCATACAACGGCCAGGCGCGGCGCGGGTAGATAAAGGTCTTGTAGTAGAAGCCGGGAGGTAAGAGCCGATCGAGTTTATCGAAGATCGCGAACACATCGCGCCGTAGCGAGGGAATCGCGTTCTGCGGATTGACGCGCATGCCCTCGGCGACCGCGGTCATGCAGGCGCGCACGTTGGGCGTGCCGTTTATGTTCACCAGGCAATTGGGGCACCGTCCCGCGCAGCAGAGGAGGCCGCGTGGTCGGTGATATTTGAACGACCGGCTTACAAGCTGAATACCCGCCGCCTGCATCGCCGACGCCACGGTATCGCCGGCATACGCCGTAATCCGCCGGCCGTCGAAGGCGATAGTGACGGTAGCGGTCCGATCAAACCCCGGTGTCAGTGATTCCGGTAGTCGCGGCTGGAGGGGGATCGGGCGCCTCGACATGCTGTGCTCCTCTCGGTGGCGTGAGCCATGCGGTCTGTAGAACGGTGTTGGTCCTGGTGTCGCGCGCGGCGACGAACCACGATTTGCATCCCAGGCGGTGGTACCACCACTCGCGCTGAGGGCCGGCGACGTTGGCGCGCTCATATACATACGCCGCCCAGTCGTATGGCTCTATCTCACCACCAGGTCGCTCGCGATACTCACCACCGAAACGGAACTCGTCGACGCGACGGGCGCCGCAATTGGGGCACGACAACAGGAACGACATACTCAATCATCCTTACAATACGACGAATGCCAACGCATGCCCGGGCATGCTCCGGGGCTTGAGATGCTGGCTGCCAGTCTATGACCAGGGCGGAGCACTGTCAACAACCGCGTTGCCGATATGGCAACGAACGATGGCGAGGCGCCGCCTGTGACTGCGAAACGCGATTGCCGGCGGTATGCTAAGGCATGAAGCCCGCGGCATGCGGCCATGGCCTTTGGCGCGCCAAAGGCATGGTAAAGGTTAGAGATCGCAGCTATACAGGGATATGAATCAGCGTCCCGTCGCCGCGCCGACCGATCGAGAGGCTGTGCGCTTGCGCACCGAAAACGCCGAGCTGCGGTCGGCCCTGGAAGCGCGCGAGCAAGAAAACGCGCTGCTGTTGCAGATGGTGACCGACGTCCTTTCCAGTCTGCGCGTGGACCAGGTCCTGGGCCACATCATCGCGCATCTGGTTTCCGCGCTCGGCTGTCATGGGGCGTTTATCTATTTGTGGGAGCCGGACAGAGGCCGGTTAGTGCTGCGCGGCGCCAGCGAGCGGTATCGGGACCTGGTCGGAAAGATCGAGCTGGGCCACGGCGAAGGGCTTGTGGGATGGTCGGCGTCGACGGGGAGGCCGGGGATGGTGCGCGAGCGTGCGATGGAGGATCCGCGCTTCCACTACTTCCCCGAAATGGAGGAGGAGCTGTTCCAGGCGATCCTCACCGTCCCCATGTTCGGCTCGGACGGGGCACTTGTCGCGGTGATTAGCATGCACACCATCGCGCCACAGGAGTTCACCGACGAGCACGTACGGATGGTAGAGGCCATGGCGCCGCTGATCGGTGGCGCTATCGCAAGCTCCAGGCTGTACGAGAATTCAACCCGCAAGCTTGCGATGCTGACGACGCTGTCAGGGCTGGTGCAGACGGTAGGCACGGGGCCGCATCTCGAAGAGTCCTTGAACACGCTGGGGCATACCGCGGCACGGGTCACCGCCTCTGATCTCTGCTTGCTGTATCTGGTAGAGCCGGGCCGGGATGCTCTCGTGGCGCGCTCGTACCAGCCGTCGGGCCAGGGCAACGACGGTGACGTGAAGTCCAACTC
>JANWHV010000155.1 GCA_025450255.1 Chloroflexota bacterium
CACCGTGCTTAACATGGCCGCCGCGCATATAATGTGCCGTATCCCGTATATCATCTGCCGATCCCTCCAATCTTGATTGCATGATGGCGCGTGGAAACGGGAACGTCAAGACCCCTGGCAATCTTCGCCATGCCTTGGAGGCGGGAATGGTGAAGCGCCGCACAACATAGGCACGCCGATCGAATGCTTTGGCGCGGGGGTCAGGCGCGTCTACGCGGACAGTAGCGGCCGCAGCGCCTCCACCACCAACGGGAGCAGCGCCGGCGCGATGGCCGGCGGCTCTTCGTCGTACGCCAGATGAAAGCTCAGCGCGCTGAGAAATGCACGGGTGTTATGCAGCACCGGCAGCCAATCGTCCACTATCGCCGCCGGCGGGCTGCCCCCAAGCGCGTCCGCTACCGAGAGCGGTCTGCCGTCGCGACGCGCTATGCCGGCCAGCCAGGTTTCCAGCGCCGGCAAGGGCACCACGTTCCGGTGCAACACTCCCAGCACTGCCCGCGCGAGCCGCTCGTCCTCGTTCCACACGTAAACCGCGGCGCCCTCCGGCGCAATCTTGGAAGACAAGCATCGCAGAATCCGCGGAAGATCGTCCACACCGATATGCTTGTTCCGCGACAGAACCCATAGGAGATCAGCGCCATACGCGACCGCATGCGCCCAGCCCTTCTCCGGGATATAGCCGCGGAGATCCCGCTCAGCGGGAAAATAGGCGAGAACTTCTTCGAGCAGCCGTAGCACCTCGGCGCCGAGCAAGTAGCCGCGGCTTGCGTCCTCGAATACCAGCTCCGCCAATACCAGGCAGGAGAATGAGCGGAGAAAGACGGAGTCGGAGTCAACCGCGCCCAGGTCCTCGTGCAAGTTCCGCCCGAGCATTGAGACCATGTTCTTGACGTCCGCCGCCGTGTAATAGCCGCGATGGATCCATTGCTCCAATATTGGGTACGCCAGGTCGTCTCGCAGCTCCGGATCCGGCGAACCCAGGTATGCCAATAGCTCCTCGGTCAAGGCCGGCGCGTCGTCCGTTGACCGCAGTGCGTAACCGCCGTCAATAACCCGCTGCCAAAACGCCTTGTCCATCATTCACCTTGCATCAGCGCTTCGGCAGCATCCCCATGCGCTTGGCGAGCATCTTTCCCATCCGCCCGCTGGTGAGCTGCTTCATCATGTTCTGCATCTCGCGGAACTGCGTGAGCAATTGATTCACGTCCTGCACCTGTGTGCCACTGCCTTTGGCAATCCTTCTTTTTCTGCTGCCGTTCAAGACATCCGGGCTTCGCCGCTCAAGCGGTGTCATGGAATTGATGATCGCCTCGATCTGGCGTAACGGCCGATCGTCAATTTCGCCTTCCATGCCGCTCGCCTTCAAGGCGCCGCGCATGCCCATCATCTCCACCAGTTGGCTCAAGGGACCCATCTTCTTGATTTGTTGCAGTTGCGCCAGGAAGTCCTCCAGGGTAAAGCTATTATTGCGGAGCTTCTTCTCCATGGCTTCCGCCTGCTGGCGGTCCATGGTCTCCTCGGCTTTCTCAATCAGCGTCAGGATGTCGCCCATGCCAAGAATGCGGTTGGCAAGCCTATCAGGATAGAAGGGCTCAAGCGCGTCGGTCTTCTCACCGGTGGAGATGAACTTTATCGGGATGTTGGTGACGGCGCGGATTGAGAGCGCGGCCCCGCCCTTGGCGTCGCCGTCCATCTTCGTCAGTATCAGTCCCGACAACGGCAAACGGGCATTGAATTCTTCGGCGACGCGGACCGACTCCTGCCCGGTCATGGCGTCGGCAATCAACAGTACCTCGTTCACCTGGAGCGACATGCGGATCGCCGCCACCTCGTCCATCATGGCGTCGTCGATGTGCAGACGCCCGGCTGTGTCGAGAATTACCACGCTGTTCCCTTGTTGCCGGGCCAGCTTGACCGCGTTCTGACTGATTAGCAGGGGATTGACATCGATCGGCTCGTGATAGACCGGGATGCCAAGCTGCTTCCCCAGCGTCACAAGCTGGTCGACGGCGGCGGGACGATAGACGTCCGCCGCAACCAAAAGCGGTGACTGCCCCTTCTTCCGCAAATAGTGCGCGAGTTTGGCGCTGGTCGTGGTTTTCCCGGAGCCTTGCAGGCCCACAAGCATGATCACGGCCGGCGACGCGCTGGCAAAATCAAGATGGGCTTGCTCGCCGAGCATCTCGATCAACTGCTCGTTGACGATCTTGACTACCTGTTGGTCGGGCCGCAGCGCCTGCAGTACATCGGCGCCGACCGCGCGCTCCGTTACCTTGGCGACGAATTCTTTAACGACTTTGAAGTTCACGTCCGCCTCGAGCATCGCCCGGCGGACTTCCTTCATCGCCTCCTGTACGTCGTCTTCCGTGAGCTTGCCTTTACGGCCCATCTTATCGAAGATGCCCTGCAGGCGATCGGTTAATGTCTCGAACACTGTTCCCTTACCTCAAACTCAGACGAATGGCGGGAAATCTCGTATCAGGCGTTAAACAGGGCGCTCACAAACTCCTCGGCGTCAAACGTCGCGAAATCCGTCACCTTCTCGCCCGTGCCGACGAACTTGATCGGCACCGCCAACCGGCGCCGAATGGCAAACGCGACGCCGCCCTTCGCGGTGCCATCAAGCTTGGTCAGGATTACGCCGGTGACGCCTACCGCCTCGCCAAACGCCTTGGTCTGCTCGAGCGCGTTCTGACCGCTGGTCGCGTCGAGCACCAGTAATACTTCGTGCATCGCCGAGGGGTCGATTTTCTGTGCCACCCGCTGCACTTTTTTCAGCTCTTCCATCAGGTTGAATTTGGTGTGCAGCCTGCCCGCCGTGTCGACGATCACGTAATCGGCATGACGCGCGATACCGGACTGCATGGCGTCGTACACCACCGCGCCGGGATCGGCGGAGGTCGATTGCCGCACCACCGGCACGCCGAGCCGCTCACCCCAGATCGATAATTGCTCCACCGCCGCGGCACGAAAGGTGTCGCCGGCCGCGATCAGTATGGAGTTTCCTTGATCTTGCAGGTATTTGGTGAGTTTGGCGATCGAGGTGGTCTTGCCGACGCCGTTGACCCCCACCACCATGATCACGGTCATCGGTTCGTGACGCGCCAATCCTTCCGTCTCGACGCCTCCGAGGAGATCGAGAAGCTCCTCGCGCAGCGCTGCCTCTAGCTCGCGTGCCTGTGTAAGCCGGTCGCGAGCCACCCGTGCCTGGAGCTTTTGCACGATATCCAGCGTAATGTCGACGCCCATGTCGGCGCGGATCAGCAACTCTTCAAGCTCTTCCCACAGCGCGTCGTCGATGACCTGTTGCGTAAAGAGATTGGTAACACGCGCAAAGACACCTTCACGCGTCTTGCGAAGGCTCTCGCGGAACGGGTTTAAGCGCTTGAAGCGATCGAACATATGTTTCCAGTATCCAGCTTCCCCGGCGTCCCTGCCAATTGCGTTTGCCCGCCGCAGGCACAAACCTGCCAATAGTGTACATGGTACACTTTTATCGTCGGTGTGAGTAATCTGGAGAGGGCAATCAGTGCCGCATACATACGAGTACGCGCGTCCCGCGCTCACCGCGGATGCCGTGGTCTTTACCATCCTTGGCGAGCGGTTACACGTGCTGCTTATTCAGCGTTCCGGCGAGCCATTCGCGCGGTGCTGGGCCGTCCCCGGCGGCTTCTGCGACGAGAATGAAACCGCCGCGGAGGCAGTGAAGCGGGAGCTCGCCGAGGAAGCCGGTGTGACAGGCGTGTGGCTGGAGCAGCTCAAGACCTTTGATACGCCTGGACGCGATCCGCGCGGCTGGGTGGTGTCGGTGGCGCATGTCGCCCTGATCGATGGTGACCGCGTGCGCCTTTCCGGCGCCAGCGACGCCGCGGAGGCCCGCTGGTGGGACGTTGCCTCGCTCCCCGATCTTGCGTTCGATCACGCCGAAATCGTGGACCATGCCCTGCGGCGTCTGCGGAACAAGCTCCGCTGGGATAACATCGGCGCCCAGCTTCTCCCCGACCGTTTCACCCTGGCCGCGTTGCAGCGCGTACACGAGGCCGTGCTGGGGAGCCCCATGGATAAGAGAAACTTTCAGAAGCGCATGTTGGAAGGCTCCACGATACGCGACACCGGCGAAACGCTGGTAACAGGAAGACGCGGCCCGCAGCCGCGCTTGTTTGAGTTCGCGGATCGACCGGACGATGCCGGCTAGGCTCCGCCATGGCCTCGCCGGCGACTCGACGCGCCGAATATCGATCGCCCTGTCCCTGCCATCGTGCTTTATCCGGAGGCGGCGGCAGGGAGTGTGAACGTAAAGGTGCTGCCCTGGCCCTCCTTGCTTTCGGCCCAGATGTTGCCGCCGTGCGCCTCGACGATATGCCGCGCGATGGGCAAGCCCAGCCCAGTGCCGCCTCTGGAGCGCACGCGTGATTTGTCCGATTTATAGAACCGCTCGAAGATCCGCGCCAGGTCGTCGTGGTGGATGCCGACGCCGGTATCGCTAACGGCAATCGCCACAAAACGATCCCGCGCTGTCGCCGTGATATGCACGCTGCCGCCGGCCGGCGTAAACTTGATCGCGTTAAAGAGAAGGTTGAGCAATACCTGTACCGCCTGGTCACGATCCGCGTCCGCGTCCGGCAGATGATCGTCGAGCGCGGTGGTCACGGTGATCTGTCGATCCTCCGCCACTACCGATAGCCGTCCGACAGCCTGCCCGACTACTTCCGCGATACATACGGATTCGCGGCGGAACGGAAGCTGGCCGGATTCAATTCGCGACAGCTCCAGTAGCTCATTGACCATCTGGATCAGTTGGTCTGCTTCCACGCCGATGCGATGTATGAAGCCTGGTGCAACGTCGGAGTCGTCGATTGCGCCCGCCTCCAGGGTATCCACCAACAGGCGAATGGATGCCAGCGGCGTGCGTAGCTCATGCGACACATTCGCCACGAAGTCTCGCCTTACCGTGCGCAAATGTCGTAGCTCGGTGACGTCTTGCAAGACAACCAGCGTGTTGCCGGAATCTAGTGGGTGTGCCGTTACTTCCACGAAATGCCCGGGTTGTGGCGCGATAGCGCCCGCGGTCATGCGACGCTGGTGTACGGCCTGCCGCACACTCGCGATAATGTCGTGAGCTTCCGTCAACTCATCAAGCGTGGCCGGTCGTTCGGATTGCCCTGGCATCAGGAGTGTAGCTGCTTGCGCGTTAAGCGAGATAATACGCTCGTCTTCCGCCAGGAGAACGAGACCAACCGGAATGAGACCTTGAATC
>JANWHV010000156.1 GCA_025450255.1 Chloroflexota bacterium
CGAAGTGAACCGGCTGCTGGGCTAATAGTGTCGCCCGCGCTGAAGATTCACCGGGCAGGGCGCTCCCCGGCATCCAGAGCGTAGCTTTACCCTCAAATCCGCGTCGCCGGCCACAAGCAACACGGAGCCCATGGAGTGCGAGGAGAGCGCGAGTGGCGGCGGTCGTGGGTAACGAACGAGTAGTCGAAGCGAGACGGCGCGTGACCATCGGCCCGTCCGCGCACCGGCCATCCGGCCCTGGGAACTTCACGCCGATCCGGCTATCGTGAAGGCGTGGCGTAGTGTGTAAAGGACGGTAGGTCATGGGTATGGCGGCGAGCTTCGCGCTCTTACGGGATGGCGGCCAGGTGCTGATCCGGCCATTGAAGCCGGATGACCGCCCGGAGCTGGAGCGGTTTTTCGCTCGCCTCTCGCCGGAGAGCCGCGCCATGCGCTTCCACTCGGGCGGCGTTCGCATCGACGCCGCGCTTCTGGACCTGGCAAGCGCCGGCCACGTGCTGGTCGCCGAACTGAGCGGGCGCCTGGTGGGGCATGCCCTGTATGTACCGTTGCGCGACCCTACCAGCGCCGAGGTGGCGATCGCCGTGGACGATGCCGAGCAGGGCCGCGGCATCGGCACCGTGTTGCTCGAGCGCCTCTCGAATGATGCGCGCCGCCAGGGAATCACCCGGCTGCGCGCGCTGATCCTTGCCGCCAACTACTCGATGCTCACCATGCTGGCGGGGTTGGGCTTCCGCACCACCAGAACCTCGTCCCAGGGCGTGGTCGAGGTAGAGTTCGAGGTCCGTCCCAATCGTACCTATCAAACACGCGCCGACGCGCGCATGCACACCGCCGCGGTGGCCTCGCTGGCGCCGCTGTTCCGCCCACGGACGGTAGCGGTGATTGGCGCTTCGCGGCGTCCGGGAACCATTGGCCAGGCGGTATTCCGCAACCTGTTGGCCGGCGGCTTTAGCGGCACGGTCTACCCAGTCAACCCCCAGGCCGCTTCCGTGGCGGGCGTGCGGGCCTATCCCAGCGTGGCGGCCATCCCCGAAGCGATCGATCTGGCGGTAATCGTGGTGCCCGCCGCGGTGGTGCAGGCGGCGGCGGGCGAGTGCCTGGATGCCGGCGTGCGGGCGTTGGTGGTGATTTCGGCCGGCTTCGCCGAGGTTGGCGAAGAGGGGCGGCGCCGGCAAGCCGAGCTGCTCGATCTCTGCCGCGAGCGTGGCGCCCGCCTGGTCGGACCGAACTGCCTGGGCGTGCTGGTAAGCGACGAGCACGGCAGCATGAACGCCACCTTTGCCCCCACGCTTCCACCGGCCGGCGCCGTTTCCATCTCGTCGCAGTCGGGCGCGCTTGGCATCGCCATTCTGGAGCATGCGAAACGCCTGGGATTGGGCATCGCCTCGTTTATTTCCGTGGGCAACAAGGCGGATCTCTCGTCGAACGACCTGATCGAGTATTGGGAAGACGATGCGGCAACGGCGGTGATCGTGCTCTATCTGGAGTCGTTCGGCAATCCGCGCCGGTTCGCCCGCATCGCCAGGCGCGTGAGCGCGCGCAAGCCAATCGTGGCGGTCAAAGGTGGGCGCAGTGGCGCGGGGCAGCGGGCCGCCGCCTCGCACACCGCGGCGCTTGCGGGCTCGGAGGTTGCCGTGGACGCGCTCTTCGCGCAGGCGGGCGTCACGCGCTGCGATACCCTGGAGGAGCTTTTCGACGTAACCACCTTATTCGCCAACCAACCGCTCCCGGCCGGGAACAGGGTTGGGGTCATGACTAACGCGGGCGGCCTGGGCATCCTCTGCGCCGATGCCTGCGAGGCAAACGGGCTGGTGCTGCCGGTACTGGCAGCGGAGACCCAGGCGAAACTGCGTACGCTTCTGCCGGCGGAGGCGGGGACGAGCAATCCCGTGGACATGCTGGCATCCGGTTCAGCCGAGAGTTACGGCGAGGTCCTGCGCGTATTGATCGCCGACCCCACTATCGACGCGGCGATCGTGCTCTTTATTCCGCCGTTGGTGACCGAGGCCGGGGCAGTGGCGCAGGCCCTGGTGGCGGCGTGCGCCCCTCCGCCCGCCAAGCCCGTGGTCGCCTGCTTCGTCGGCGCGCAGGGCACGCCGGAGGTGCTGCGGGGCGCTACGGTGATCCCATCCTACACCTTCCCCGAGGCCGCGGCGCGCGCGGTGGGCCACGCGGCGGCACGGACGGCGTGGCTGCGCCGCCCCGCGGGCGAGATACCGAACTATGAGGATATAGATCGGCAGGCGGCGCGCGCGGTTGTTGCCGCCGCGCTGGCGCGAGAGGAACGGCCATGGCTCACGGCGGAAGAGGTGCGCCAGGTAATGAAGGCGTACGGCATACGCACACCCGAGGGCCGGATAGTGCGATCGGCGGTGGACACGGCGGCGGCCTGCCGCGAGCTTGGCGCGCCGGTCGCCGTCAAGTTGCTATCAAAAAGCGTGTTGCACAAATCCGACGTCGGCGGCGTGCATCTGGGCATCGGATCGCCGGAAGCGGCGGCGGCGGCTTACGAGGCGATTAGCGCCGCCCTGAAGCAACACGGCCTGTATGAGGCGATGGACGGCGCTCTGGTGCAACCGATGCTGACCGAGGGGGTGGAGTGCCTGGTGGGCGTGGTGAACGACCCCATATTCGGCCCGCTGATCGCCTTCGGCTCTGGCGGTGTCACCGCCGAAGTGATGGGCGATGTACGGTTTCGGCTGCACCCGCTGACCGACGTGGACGCGGACGAGCTCATCGCCAGCGTCAAGGTGGCCACGCTCTTGCGCGGCTTCCGCGGCAGCCCGCCGGCCGACGTGCCGGCTTTGCGAGACCTGTTGCTCCGCGTCTCGCGCCTGGTTGACGACATACCGGAGATCACGGAGATGGATCTGAACCCGGTGATGGCGGGCCCGGCGAGCAGCGGCACGGTGGTAGTCGACGCTCGTCTGCGAATGGAGCGCCCGGCGTAGCTGCCTTGCCGGGGATCAGACGTCGCGGGCCGGCGACCGCTACGAGTTTTTCAGGTGCTCGATTTTGGCCGCCATCTCCGCGATGCGCTGGTCTTGATCGGCCTTATACCGTTGGTCCGCGGCAATTCGCCGATCTTGCTCGGCGATGCGTCGATCGCGCTCGGCAAGCTGCAGGGCTTGCTCGGTAATTGAGGGGATGAGCGTGCCCGCGCCATCGTAAACGATGAGCCCACCACCGACGCCTCGGTATCGTCGGCCAACGCAAGGAACGCGCGGGGCAGGGTCGGCGCCGGCATCTGGGTCTCTCCGCCGGGCTGCCAGCAACCTGGCCGCATCGTACCGCACGACGAGCCGGCAGGCTATGGAGTATACGCATACGCAAGTGGCACGAAGGTGTGATCCCAACGTGACGGGAATAGCGTGGCCGAGCAACTGGCATAGTCAATGAGCATGCGATGGCTGGTTGCTAAGGGACTGTCGCCCTATCCGCTCAACCGTACGAAATAGCTGCGCACGGCGCGGTCGAGCAGCTCGCGGGACATGTGGGTGGGCAGATCTTCGTAGCGCGCCATGCTGAGCAGATGGTTGAGCAGATCACGCGGGTGGCAGGCTTGCGGCTCGCGCCCCGCTTCTTTGTAGTGCACGTCAAGCAGGTAATAAAAGGCGTCTTCACCCCATGCCACGTTTTTGGCCCTGGCGACACGCTTGAAAATCTCCTTGAACTGCTCCAATGTGGGCGGCAGGACCTCAATCTTGTACTGCAAGCGGCGAAGGAACGCATCGTCGACCAGGCTTTCGGGCGCCAGGTTGGTCGAAAAGACGATCAACTCCTCGAACGGCACCTTGATCTTGATGCCGGTCACCGTATTCAGGTAGTCGACATGCTTCTCCAACGGCACGATCCAGCGGTTCAGCAGGGCGGTGGGAGAGCACTGCTGCCGGCCAAAGTCGTCGATCAGGAACATGCCGCAGTTCGCCTTCATTTGCAGCGGCGCCTCGTATATCTTGCTCTCGCGGGAGTAAGTCAGGTCGAGCGCGTCCAGGGTAAGCTCGCCGCCCGCTATCACGGTCGGCCGTTTGGCGCGCACCCAGCGTTCGTCGACCCCACGCTCGGTCTCGGGTACGGCCTCGTGGATGGAGTCGTCGAATACGCGGATGACCTCGCCCTCGACATAAACGGCATAGGGGATATAGACGTCACCTCCCAGGCAGGTGGTGGCAATTTCGGCGATAGTCGTCTTGCCGTTGCCGGGAGCGCCGAAGACGAAGATCGATTCACCGGAGTTTATGGCGGGCCCCAATTGCTCCAGTACGCGGGGGGCCAGCACCATCTCGCTAAAGCGCTCCTCAACCACGGAGCGCGTCACCCGGGCGTCACGGGCACGCTGGTGGCTGACCAGGAAAACATAGTCGTCCAGCGTCACCGGGCAGACGCCCGCATACATTGAACGCTTCAGCAATTCCTGCACCTTGGCGTGCCCCTTGTCGGTGAGGATGTACCGGTAGCTGCTGCTGAGCGGACCAGAAGCGCCCTGCACCTCGATAAACTTTCCCTGCTTCAGCGATTCCAGCAGCCCATCGACCACGTTGGAATAGGGTACGTGCAGATGGTGCGCCACCTGGGAGCCCTCGATGGTGCCGCGGAAATAGATCACTTTCAAGATCAGGTCGGCGACAAAGGCCGCGTCCAGGCCCGTATCGCCGACACAGGTAACGCTGGGCGGCACCAGTGGCGGGCGCGTGGCGGGCGCCGTGACGGCGGGCGCGGGCGCCGCCGGGACACGAGGAACCGGCGCGACGACGGTTGGACGCGCCGGCACGCCCGCCGCCACGGCGCCGGACTCAAAGGTCAGAGCCATGTGTCATACCTTCCAAAGCGCGAAATATCCACCAACGCGCTCGTATTCCTGAGTGCCGGTGGATCCCAAGTGAGCGTACTTTATCATAGGCCCTCTGGTAACCACCCAAGTAGGGGATAGCCAGATCACGGTGATCCAGGCCATCGTCATAGTCCTGTCACGGAACGATCATCACTCCGGCAGGAAACCGCCCTCCACGCGCCGCATGCTGATGCGACTGGTTTTGACGCCGCCGAGTCAGTTGCCCTCTGACGGCAGCACGGAAACCGTGAACGCCGAGATTACTTCCAGATTGTATTGATAGAGATCGCCCAGATGGCGGACGCTTTCTCGCCGCTCACAAGCGTGGCCTGCGTGGCGTACCAAACCTTGCCCTGCGCCTGCGGGTCGCCAAGCACGTAGCTCTTATCCGTACAGCCGTAATTGATGCGCTGCCGGCCAATGCCGCCCGTGGCCCCCGTGAGGAAGCCGCACATGACCCCGTCGCCAAGCTTCATCATCCACACCTGTTTCCCATGGGCCGGGAGGTGCGTGGGGAGCGGCTTGGCGAGCTTCAGGATAAAGCCGGCCGGCTTCGTGGGCGACGCGTCACAGATCACGGCGGTAGCGTGCGCCCTGGCGCTGAAGCAGGGATCGTAGATTTCGTTGCCGGCGATGCAGCGCCAGGCATCGGCGCGATCGAGCGCCGAGGACTCGCCCATGTCGCAGTTTCCCTTGATTGATGACTTCGGCGTGCCGGAAGGATGGAAGATAACCACGTTGGTAGCGCTCACCAGGCCAAGCGCGCCGGCGTCCGCGCCACGTGCCGAAGCCGGGCTGGATGCCGCGAGCATGCCGCTGCTCGCCAGAGCCAGGGAAAGAACCAACGCGCCGACCGCGCGCATGTGCCGGGACCGTGCCATGTGCCACTACCTCTCGTTTTGTCGCGGTGTCACCTAACACGTGACCCTTGCGCTACTACAACGTGGGAGCCTGTTGCATGGTTACACCACCGTACTGACTATACCGCTCTATGTGGACGGGCGCGTCCTTACCATGCACCCTATGGTAGGATCACCGCGGCACGACAGCACTATCGAGCGAATGGGCGGGACGGAACAGGATGAGCATGGCGCGGCCAAAGCAGAAGGTAATAGTACGCATGAACGCGCCGGCGGAGCGGCGCCGCGGCTTCCGCTGGGCGCCGTTGCTCGTCATCTGCCTATTCGGCGCCCTGGCGCTCAGCATTTTCCGCTGGGAACGCGGCATGGACGGCGTGATCTATCCGGGCGTCAAAATCGCCGGCGTGGATGTGGGTGGGGACAGCGTAGCCGTGGCTCGACTGCGGCTGCAGCCGGTGGCGCAGGCGTACACCAATCGCGGCATCACGGTGATCGCGGGCGGCCACACCTGGAAGGTCACGCCCAAGCAGCTTGGCATGCGGCTCGATCTCGATCAGCGTCTTCGTGAGGCGTACGCCCTGGGTCGCGAGGACGATCTGCTCGATCGCTACAGCACCCAGATCACGGCGGCGCTGCAGGGTCGCGGCATCTCATTGATCGGCAACTATGACAGCGGCGCGCTGCGGGACTTTGTACAACAATTGGCCCGAGGTGTCTACCAGGAGGCGCAACCGGCGGTCGTCAGCCTGCAAAATGCGCGGGCCGTGGTTTCGACCCATGCCACAAGCGGATTGAAACTCGATCGACAAGCGGCGATGGCGTTACTTGCCGCCGCGCTGGCCGATTCCCACCAAACCGTGGTGCATGTGCCGGTGCTTGCGGTAACCCCGGCGGTGAGCGAAGCGGAAGCGAATCGCGAGGTCGCCGCCTTGCAGTCGATCCTCAGCGCGAAATTGCACCTGCATTTCGGCAGCCATAGCTGGCTGCTCGACGCCTCATCCATCGCGCTGGCCATCTCTCTCACCACCGTCATCGCGTCCGGCGGGGCCGCGACCTATCAGCACAGCCTGGATCAGGCGGCGCTCACGCGGTACGTGGACAATCTAGGCACGCAGATCGACCAACCAATGAAGCCTGCCACCGTGGCCATCCACGACGCGCGCATTGGCGTGGTGCCCGGACAAAACGGCCTCCACCTTGACCGCTTTGCCACGAAGCAAGTGCTGGCGCAGGCCATTCTGCAAGGCGGTACCCAGGATCTCAACCTGCCTGGGGGCGTGGCGCAGATGACCACGCCGACATCGGCCGCGCAAGTGGCGGCCCGACAGGCCGCGGAGTTGATCCGCCGGCCCCTTGCCCTGACCTATCACTCCTACTCCTGGCTGCTCGGTCCGTCGCAACTTGGCTCGACCCTGGCCTTCATACCGCGGCGCGATCCGGTGAACGGCCCGGTCCTGGATGTGCGGGTGGACCCGGCGAAACTGGCCCAGGTGCTCGGCCCGGTGACGAACAGCGTGGCAACCAAGCCCGTGGACGCTCATTTCGTGACCAGGGGGAATCACGTGCTGCTCGCGCCCTCGTTGCCTGGCCGTCGTGTCGATTTCGCGGCGCTGGCGCCGTCTATCGAGGGCCGCGGCCGCATACTGTCGCTCCCGCTGCCGGTGGCGCTCTACCAGCCGCAACTGACCACGGCAAAGGCGGAAGCCATGGGTATCCACGATCTGCTGATCGCGCATTCCACCTATTTCCCTGGTTCCAGCGCCGCTCGCCTGACGAACATCCACGCGGCGGTCCAGCATCTCGACGGCCAATTGATAGCCCCGGACGAGGTATTCTCCTTCAACCAGCGGATCGGCGACATCACCGCTGCCGGCGGCTACGTGGAGGGGATCAACATCGTCGACAACCAGGACGTGCCGGGGATAGGCGGGGGTGTATGCCAGGTAGCCGTCACCCTCTTCCCGTCCGCGGTCTTTGCCGGCTTGAGGATTGAAGAGCGGACGCCGCACGCCAACGTCGTGTCGTATTACAACCCAGTCGGCATGGACGCGACGGTATATGTCTCGCCGAACGGTCCTGACGTGAAGTTCAGAAACACAACAGGACATTGGATATTGGTCACCTTCGCGGAAGACCTGGCCCATGACAAGCTCACCGCCCGCTTCTTCGGCACGAACCCGCACTTCCGCGTGGTGGTGCGCGGCCCAACCGCCAAGACGGAGCCGAACGGGGACGTGGACGCAGTCTTTTACCGGACGGTTTACGATAGTAAGGGGAACGTGTTGCTGGACGCGGCGTTCCGCAGCCACTATGTCCCGGTAGGCGCCGCGCACTGAGGCGGCGGGTGGCATGTACGCCGCTTCTTTGCTGATCTGGACCGTATTGGGCTAAATCCGGGTAGGCTGTGATGACGGCAATCCTGGTTGTATGCGAAAACGACCGTGCCACGAGCTTGTAATGTAGGAGAAGGTGACATGCAGGAGCGGTTGACCTTCGGTTGGGTGATCAGGCCGGCTACCCCGGACAGTATGCGCGCGGCGCACAGCGTCCCGTTCGCAGCGGGCGAGGGGCTGGTAACAGCCGACCGCCGTTTCATCGATGTCCTACCCGCCGCGTTCAGCAATCTGTGGGTAGAAGACCACTTTCAATGGGGTGATGCACCGACGCTTGAAGCCTTCGTCACCATGACATATTTCGCCGCCCTCTACCCCACCTACGGCATGGGCAGCATCGTGCTGGGGAACAGCTACCGGAATCCGGCGCTCACGGCGAAAATGGCGGCGACGCTGCAACTGCTGACCGGCGGCCGCTTCGTCCTGGGTATCGGCGCGGGCTGGAAACAGGACGAATACGAAGCCTATGGCTACCCCTTTCCCAGCGCGGCCACGCGCATCGACCAACTGGAAGAGGCTTGCCAGGTGATCAAGGCCATGTTTAACGAGAGCCCGGCCACCCTTGCGGGCGGGCACTTCCACGTGAAGGATGCCTACTGCGAGCCGCGCCCGCAACCGCGCATCCCGCTGCTGATCGGCGGCGGCGGCGAGCGGAAGACGCTGCGGGTGGTAGCGCGCCACGCCGACTGGTGGAACCTCGGGTTTTGCACCGCCGAGGAGTACGCTCACAAGCAAGCGGTGCTGGCCGCCCACTGCTCGAGGGTTGGCCGCGACCCCCAGGAGATCACCCACACCTATTACGCGATCGTCGACCTCAGCGACGACCAGGAGAGGGCGCGTGCCGCGGAC
>JANWHV010000157.1 GCA_025450255.1 Chloroflexota bacterium
GCGAGGGTCGAGACGATCGTAGCAGTCGCGTCATGCTGGATAGCGGAATCGACCGCAGCCGATTGCGCCGTGATCTCGCCGATTGGCGCCACCAGCCCCAGGCTCCAGCCGAGACCGACCACGGACGCGTAGGAAAGGAATACCTGACGATTGCCGAGCGTCAGGTCATGCACGCCGGACTGACCGGCGCGCATGGCATGCAAAGCGGTGCTCAAGCCGGGCGCCGACGTGAGCGACAAGCCCAGGATCGTCACCGGCGATATGGCCGCCGGTAAGACGTCTGGCCCCAACAGGTCCCCGAGATCGGAGGGTGGGGCCGCGATCAGGCGGCCGTTGTGGTCCACCAGAAACGCGTAGCCCGTCTCGGTCGGCTTGAGCGTCGCCAAGTGGTTGAGGAGTCCGGTCAGCGACACGTCGACCGCGATCGCGCCGCGAAACGTGTTTCTGTCATATATGGGCGTGCTCGCGGTGACCTGCACGCCCGTTAGCTGCGGGTTCACATAGGGAGCGCGCCATACCGAAGCGCGGCCAGGATCCGCTTGCGGCAGAACCGCCGTGTATGAAGGGTCCTGCAAGATATTGTAGTCGGGGCGCAAAAGCTGGGAGATTCCGGTCGGCGGATAGTATCTGCCCACGCCACTCGGTCCTATAAAGTAGAGTGATGTCGCGTCCTGAACCTGCTTCAGAAGGCCGGGGGACAGTGCATCAAGCGCCGACGAGTCGCGCAGATCGTCCAGTTGCCGCGGGTTTACTCGCGGCGCCGCCGGCACGAAAATGTCGGAGAGGCGGCCCGCCACGCGGTCGCCGTATTGCCCGCCAGGCTCGCGCGTCAGGTGTGGGCCCCGGTTCCAGGATATGGTCCCAAGCCTCGATGTTGAGACAAGATAGGCCGCGGCAATCTTGCCCGCGCTCCCGGCCTGTGAGAACTGCTTGGCGGTTACCTGTGCCTCGCGCTGCGTCAGCGCCAGCAGCGCATCCCGACCCTGTGCTTTCAATCCGGCGGCGCTGCGCTCGGTGGCGGTGTGCTCCGTTTGGCGGAACCCGTGCGTGACGATTGCGGCGGTGGCTCCGCCCATCAAGGCGGCAAAGAGCACGACAAGTATCGTCAGTTTCGGCGTCAGCCGGTCAAACCAAACTGGCATGCGCGAGATCTCCCAGCAGCAGGTTCCCGGCCAATCGTAGCCTAAACAGTGTACTCTCTGTTTAGACCCTCTCACGAGGGCGAAAGCCGCTTAATCGCGCCGTTTCACGGTAGAATGTGCGTCGAATCATCGTCACGCCGCATCTTCAGGAGACAACGCCGATGCGTTTTGCATCCCTCTCGCGGGCCGACCTGCTGAAGCGGGCCGGGCTCGCCGGCGCCGCGCTCGCCGGCGCGGAAGTGCATCTCCAACGCGCGCTCGCGGCGCGCGAGATCAGCGCCACGACCACCATCACCGTGCTGGAGCATCAGCCGGCGCGGCTGCGGCTGCTGCGCGTCGAGATCCCCCGCTTCGAGGCCGCGATGGCGACAAAGGGCACGCCAATCAAGGTCAACCTTGTCGCGGGCCCGACCAACGACAATGCATTTCAGACCAATCTCACGGTCGCGTACACCTCCGGCACCGGCCCGGATGTCACCTCATTTCCCACCAGTTTGACGCCCGATTACGTGCTGGCGAATTTCATCGAGGACCTTAGCCCATTTACCCGTGCCTGGCCTGACTGGCAGCACGCCTGGTACCCCGCCATGCGCGCCGCCGCGCAGGTGAACGGTAGAACCTATGTCATACCGCGCGAGGCCACGGTGTACAGCCTGTTTTTCAGGAAGGACATCTTGCTCGCCAACCGCATCCCCACGAACCAGCCAAAGACCTGGAACGACCTGCTGGCGGTGGCGCGCGAGATCAAGCGCAAGACCGGCAAGTTCGCGCTCAACATCCCGGCCGGTCTGAAATGGGGCGCCGGCACGTTTGACGAAGGTTTCATCCATCTTATGCTGGGCAGCGGGTCGCGTTTCTACAACGAGCAAACCCGGAGATGGGTTGTGCGCAGCGCAGGACTGCTCAAGGTGTTCCAGTTTTATCGAACCGCGGCGGCGGAGGGCCTGCTGCCCGTGAAATGGCTCAACACCGACAACCCCTGGGTGGCGACCAAGTATCAGGGCTTTCCGCGTGGTGACCTCGTCATCACCACCAGCGGCACATGGTCGTGGGAATTTGATTGGGGGGCGTCAGGCGCCGCGCCGATACCGGATCTGTTCCACAAAGTCGCCACCTGGCCGTTTCCCTCGGTTGACGGCAAGCCGTTCACCACTGGCGGCGTGGGCTGGGTGTGGGCCGTGGCGAGCCGTGGCGCCCACGCCGCCGCAAGCTGGGAATTCGTGAAGTTCATGACTAGCGGCCGAGCCCTCGCGGACAACCTGGTGGCTATTGGCGCGGTATCGCCGCGGACCGATATCGCCGCCAGCCAACGCGAATACGGGCGACTGCCGTTCCTGGTCGATGCCGAGCACACCCTTACCACCAGCCGAACCTTCGTCCCCCGACCGCTGGAGGCGGTCATCCAGGGCTTCGTCGAGCAGGCAACGCAGCAGCTAATCGACGGGCGCGCCACGCCGGACCAGGCCATGGCCGCCTTCGCCGCGCGGGCGGGCCAGGTGCTGGGGCCAAACGTGGTCGAGGAGGAGTAGCGGGCCGGGCCGGCCGATCCGCGTCATGATGGCGTCAGCCGCGCCGCGGCACCCGGGCGTGTACCTTCGTACCTTTCCCTGGCTCGCTCTCGACGCGCAGCGTACCGCCGAAGCCCGCCGCGCGCTCTTTCATCGACTGCAGTCCCAAATGACCGGGGAAGTCGCCGTTCGCGTCAAAGCCGATTCCATCGTCCTGTACTTCAGCCTCTATACCGGAGGCATTGCCCCCCAGCGCGATCCGGACGTTTGCGGCCCGCGCGTGTTTCACCGTATTGTGCAAGGCTTCCTGCAAGATTCTGTAGATCGCTTCCTTCACGCCAAGCGGCACGTCAGGTTCCTCGCCCAGCGACGCCTGTACGCCGATGCCGTGACGCGCGCTCAGCGCCGCCAACTGGTGATTGATGGCCGCCACCAATCCCTCCGCTTGCAGCGACTCCGGCCGCAGCTCGAAGATCAGCGCGCGCATCTCCGCCAAGCCCGCCTCGGCCAGGGTCAATACGTAGTCGATCGGTTGGGCGGCGCGAGCCGGATCGCGTTCCAGCAGCGTGCGCGCGGTGTGCGCCCCAAGCGAGATGCCGTATAGAGCCTGCGACACGGAGTCGTGGAGATCGCGCGCCAGGCGTTGGCGTTCGCGGAGGGCGGCTATCTCTTGCGCCGCGCTGTAGAGTCGCGCGGTCTCGATGGCGACCGCCGCTTGCGTGGCGATCGCCAGGGCTAGACGCGCGTGTCGCGGCGTGTAGTAGTGCGGCTGCACGTGGCCGAGGCCAAGCATGCCGATAACCTGTTCTTTCTGCATCAACGGTACGCCCATCCATGAGCCAATGTGCGCGTGCGAGTTATCCAGGTCTGCCATGCCGACCTTGCGGAATGATTCCGCCAGCGGGCTGTCATCCCAGATGTCGGCGATAATCACCGGTTCGCGGCGTTCGATCACGCGCCGGTTCGCGGATGCATTCGCCACGGCAAACCGCCTGCCGATCATGGCCGAGGCATCAAACGTGCCCCAGTACCCCAGCACTATCAGATCGCCGCCGTCAAGCTTGAGGACATTCGCATCCAGGTAGTCGACCACTTCCTTGAGCTGCGCCAGAATTAAGCCGAGGAGCGGCTCCAGCTCAAGCGTCGAGGCCATATTGTGCGAGACTTCGAGCAGGAGCGAAAGCTCCCGCGTCCGCTCTTCCACGCGCCGCTCGAGCATCTGGTATGCCTGCACCTGCTCGGTGACGTCACGCACGACGCCCAGCACGTGTGGCTCACCGTGATACGTGAACGGCGTGCCATGGACTTCCACGTGGAACTCAGTGCCGTCCTTGCGCAGGTGCCTTGACCGCGCGTGAAAGATGCCGCCCGCGCGTACGGTGTGTAGATACCCGTCGAGCACGTGGTAGTGATCCGGATGGATATAGGCGTTTGCCGGCAACTGGCGAAGTTCCTCGAGCGTATAGCCGTGCATCCGGCAATACGCCGGGTTCGCCTCGACGTCTATGCCGTCCATGGTGGTAATGATCAATCCGTCGGTGGTGATATCAAAAATGGCGCGATACTGCATCTCCTTCTCTTGCAGCAAGGCCTCCGCCTGGCTTCGCTCGGCGGCCGCGGCCGAGGCACGCGCCTGAATCGCCAGCCTGGCGCTTTCGACGGCTACCGCCGCCTGATCGGCCACGGCGGAAAGAAACGCCAGATCCGCCTCACCCGGGCCATCGTCCTGAGGATAGTAGCCGACCAACGTGCCCAGCGCGGCGCCTCTGTACATCAATGGCACGCACGCAAGCGACTGCCAACGCACGCCGAGCAAGTGTTCGCGCAGCGGTGCGTAGGCCGGTTCCGTCAGCAGACGTACTCGCGCCTGAGGGATAACCAGCGGCTTCCGGTCACGAAACGCCCGCAGGCTCGGCAAATCGGCGCCGTCCCGCCAGGCCTGTTCGAGGATTTCGGCGAAACCAAGCGGTAAGCCGTGACTCCCCGCAACCTGGAGTCGCTGTTCCTCACCCTCGATGTGCCAGACCAGGCAGGCCGGGATCCCCGTCGCCTCGACCACGCTACGCGCCACGCTGTCCAGGGTAGCGCGTAGCGAGCCCGCGAACGCCATGCTCGCCGCGACTTTGGCCAGACCCGCCGCCGTGCGAACGGCACGCCGGGTTTCGCTCACATCACACATAGTGAGCGCCACGACGACGCGACCGTGCCATTGGTGGCGCCGCGCTATGTATTCCAGAACGCGTTCGTTTCCGGCGGCGTCGCGATGCACCGTCGTCCAGCCGCATTGTCCTTCGCCGTCCCACGCGTCGCCGGTGGCCGCGAAAGCATGCCGTTCCTCGGCGTCAAAACCGGCAAGAAACTCGCGGCCCACCAATGTGCCGGAATCGTGGCCAAGCAGCAATTCGAACTCACGATTGGCGTACGCGAAGCGCCATTCCGCGTCGAGCACCGCAAATGCGGTCGGCGAAGCGTTCAACAAATCAGGCAGCGCGTCACGGACATCCTGCTCGGACACGGAAGGCGCTGATTGGTTTTGGCGGCCTGCGCGCGCGTTGCCGCTGCCCTCGGCCCGGTCGGGCAGCATCGTTCAGTCCCTACGCATTTGCTCGGCCGGAACCAACCCAATCTGCACGGCGTACAGGGCTGCTTGCGTGCGACTCTGCACGCCCAGCTTCGCCAGAATGTTGCTGACGTGCGTCTTAACGGTCTTCTCGCCGATGAACAGGGTGCGGGCGATCTCTTTATTCGCCTGTCCCCTGGCAAGCAAACGCAGCACCTCCGTCTCGCGCTCCGTGAGCGTTTCGGGGCTTGCCGGCGCGCGCACCTCGCGCAGTAGCCGCGCCGCCGCCTGGGGTGAGAGTTGCACCTGACCGGCCGCTGCCGCCTTGATCGCGCGGCATAGCTCCTCGCCGTTGGTGTCCTTGAGCAGGTAGCCGATGGCGCCCGCCCGCACCGCTCCAACCACCGACGCATCTTCAAGCACGCTGGTGAGCGCGAGCACCTCCGTCTCCGGGACCTCGCGGCGGATCGCGCCGATGGCCGTGATGCCATCCATCACCGGCATCAGCAAATCCATGAGCACCACATCCGGCTTGAGCTTGTGCGTCATCCGCAGCGCTTCCGCGCCGTCCGACGCCTCGCCGATCACCTCGAGCTCGGGGTCAAGAGCAAGGAACATACGGAGTCCCTGTCGCACGACGGTATGGTCGTCGGCGATCAGTATCCGAACCGGCATGGCGCCTCCGTCTCACGTTACGATTCACGCGGCGCCAGCTCGTCGGGCCACGCGACGCCCCCACTGCCTGCCGCCACAGGCCATTCTATCATGGCTGCCCGTCGTCGCGTGTCAACACGCCTTCCCCTTCTGGTCCGCCCGCGACGGCGGGATAGCGGGATCGGCGGCCCGACGGATTACGGCAAGCAAGGTATCGGTGGTTTCATGCTTGCCGACCACGGCCGCTGCCCCCGCGAGCAGGGCGCGCCCCCGCGTTGCCGCGTCGTCATACAGGCTCAAGATGACCACGGCGCTCGGGTGCTCCTGCTTGCTTACCAGCGCGGTGGCCACAAGCCCATCCATGCCCGGCATTTCAATATCCATTACCACGACCGTGGGGTGCAGCATGCCGGCCAGATAAACGGCCCGCTCGCCGTCGCCGGCCTCACCCACCACTTCCACATCGGGCTCCAACGCCAGTCGCATGCGCAACCCCTGTCTGACTACGGGTTGATCATCGACCAGCAAAATGCTGATCATCGTATCCTCATCGTTCCAACCCGGCTATACCTCACGGCCGCCTGTCGGCAGTCGCCGTGCGTTTCACTCCGACATCCAGATCACCGGCGCGCTCATCGCGCCGCCACGGTTATTTCTGCCGTGATACTAGTTAACTCCCTCCCGACCATGACCACAAGCAACTGAGGTCACGCGGGGGACCGACCTAAGACGGAGATTTTTCTCCGCCAAAAGGCGGAGGGAAACGAGCGTCCGTTTCTCCTGAGCCCTGTAAACGGCGTTACAGCCCCGGCATTCGGCGGAGAGCAGCCTCAGGCGCATGCCCGGAGCACCAACGCGGCATTGATGCCGCCGAATCCGAACGAGTTGCACAGCGCGAAGCGCGGGCGGGCGTCACGTCCGTCACCCTGGATGAGATCCAGGTCGCAGGCCGGATCCAGGTTTTCCAGATTCGCCGTCGCGGGCAGGAAGCCATGGTGCAGCGCCAGGGTGACGATGGCCGCCTCGATGGCGCCGCTCGCGCCGAGGGCGTGCGCGTGCAATCCTTTGGTAGCGCTGACCGGAACGTGCTCCGCTCGCTCGCCAAGGCCGCGGCGAATTGCCAGGGCCTCGGTCGTGTCGTTGAGCGGCGTGGCGCTGCCGTGCGCCTTGATATAGTCGATCTCATCCGCCAAAATACCCGCGTCGGCCAGCGCCGCCCGGATAGAACGCGCGGCTTGCTTCCCATCGGGTAACGGCGCCGTCATCCTGTAGGCGTCGCATGTTTGACAGAATCCGGCCACTTCCGCCAGCGGCACGGCGCCGCGCCGCAGGGCGCGATCGCGCTCCTCCAGAATCAGTATTGCCGCGCCTTCACCCATCACAAACCCGTCGCGATCGCGGTCGAATGGCCGCGAAGCGCGAGCCGGCTCGTCGTTCCGCGTTGACATCGCGCGAATAGAGGCGAAGGCGCCGAAGCTGAGCGGCATCAACGGCGCCTCGGCCCCGCCCGCGAACGCGAGGTCGATGTCACCGCGACGGACGGCGTGGAACGCCTCGCCGACCGCGATGGCGCCCGCCGCGCAGCCGTTCGCGTTGCACACGCACGGGCCGGTGAGCCCCAGGTGCATCGCTACGTTGGTGCTGGCGGATGCCCCGAACACGGAGAGCGCCAGCAACGGATTGGTTGCCCGTAGCCCGCCGTCCATGAACTTTACATGCTCGGCCTCGGCGCCGGCGACGCCACCGAGCGCCGATCCCAGGTACACGCCGCCGCGTCCATCGTCCAGCGTCGACAGATCGAGCTTCGCATCCGCCAGGGCCAGTATCGCCGAGGCGACCGCGAAGCGGGCGTAGCGATCGAGCCGGTGTACGAGCTTATGCGGCAAATGGTCGCGCGGCTCAAAATCCCGCACTTCAGCCGCGACGCGCGAGGCAAACGGCGAGGGATCGAACAACGAAATGGTGTCCACGGCTGAAACGCCACGCCTGACCCCTCGCCAGAGCCCGGCACGGCCAATGCCAATCGGCGTCACGGCGCCGATACCGGTTATCACCACCCGCCGCGCCCTACCGGCGGCTTCACGGTCGTCAGTTGCGCTCACTCCCGATCGCCCGACACGAGGTGTCCACGCTGTATCGCCACCCTGCCGTTCAACCCGGATTCCACCCCGGCGGAAGGCGGCACGCTCCCCGTGCCGACGCTCTCGGCGGCCAGCTTGATACCGGCGAGCGTGCGGTCCGCGATGACGTGGACAAAGAAGCCGCAGACAATCCGTCTGGCGATCCAGGGTCCGGGCCATGGCCACGGCGGCGCGAAACGGTGAACGATGGTCACATTCACCGCTTGCCCGGCCTGTACGATCGACCATTCGACCTCCATGCCGCGCGTAACGCCGCCGATGTGCCGGTAGAGCACGCGCGATGCCGCGCCGTCAACGCGCTGAATCGCTCGCCAGCGCACGGGGACGGGAAACGGGTCGCGCCACGCGGACATCTCCACGATCCGCCCTTCCGGTCTGTCGGCCAATACGTAAACCCGGCGATAGTGAGCGAGGATGCGTGGCCAGTTCTCGACCCGCGACGCCAGCCGCAGCACCACCGTCGCCGGGGCATCGATCTGGATGTGATTTTCGATCTCGATTGCCGTTCCCCTTCTTATACCAGCAGCCGGGCAAGATATCGGGGGCTCAATACCTCGTACGGCGAGAGAAAGTCTCCGGTCACGCCGAGCAGCGTATCCGCCAGATGCGGTCGCAGGCGCAGCCGTTCCGCTACATGCTCGAATAAAGTCTGCCGCGTTATCACCTCATGCACGATGATCTCAACCAGACGCTTGGGCAAAAACTGGCGCCGGTAGCTTGCCGCGAAAGGGCGCAGCGCCGCGGCCCGCGTATCGCCGCGTCGCAACGCCATTCCCGCCACCCGCGCCGCGAGCTCGGCGCTCCGGAGGCCACGGTACATGCCCTCGCCCGTGAACGGATCGTAGTAGCCGCCCGCGTCGCCGACCAACAGCAACCCGTCGTCGACGCGCTGGCGTACGCCGCGCGCCAGAGCGCTCGTCGTCCACGGACCACCCACGATCTCGGCATCGCGCAGCCGAGACGCCAGCCATGGATACAGCGCGAGATGGGTGCGAAAAAACGGCTCGACGCCGCCGATTTCACGCACACCTACGGACGCGGCGCCGGCCGGCACCACGATTGCCACGTTCGCGCGCCGGCCGTCCAGCGGCGCCACGCCGCAATATCCTCCAGCTATCACGTGCATCTCGCCGTAGTCTCCCGTATCGCGAACGCCGATCATGTGCGTGACGATGGCGACCTGGCGCAGCCACGTGGAGGGGCGCGCGAGGCCGAGGCGATTAGCCACGGTGGAGTGTACGCCGTCCGCGCCTACCACGAGCGGAGCGCGCAGTATAAACGGCACGCCGGTCCCGTCTCGACCGCTCGCCTTACGGCATGCGCCATCCCACTCCCCGACCTCGCGCACTGTCCAGCCCTCGCGCACGTCGACGCCGGCGGCGCGCGCCGCCGCCAGCAGCACGGCGTCCAGATCCGTCCGTGCAATCGTGTAACCGGTGGCTCGCTCGGGGTTGCCCTCGCCGCGGGCTTCGTATGAGCCTCGGAACGGTGGGTCCGCGTAGGGGAAGATCGTGAAGCCGCGCAGCCTGCCGTGCGGCACGGCCTTCAGCGCCTCCAACACGCCCAGTTTCGCCAGCAGCGGCGTGGCCTCGGGGCTAAGGGATTCCCCACAGGGCTTCGGACGAGGCATGTGCGCGCGCTCCAACAAGGTAACGCCAAACCCCTGACGGCGCAGCAGTAGAGCGGTGGCCGCTCCAGCCGGCCCGCCGCCCACCACGAGAACATCGGAAGCGGGCGCCATCATCCGCCGCACTCGTCGACTGCGCCGTGGCGCCGATAGTGGTCCGGCACATCGGCGCGCATGCCGATCATCGGCCGTTCTCCACGCCTGAGTCGCGAGTCACCATCCCATGATGAACGGACGACAGTCCCTCAGGCGGAGACGGAGCGTTGACTGGGTACACGCCGTAGGCGGCCAGGCGGAACGGGAACCGTGTCGCGGATACCGCGCCGCGCAATCCCGCCTCATCAAGCAAGTCCCGCAATTCCGCGAGCGTGTAGGCGCGGAGTACCGACGCGGGCGCGTCGTGCCGCGTCAGCCGGTTCCGCAAGACAAGCCGCAACAGCAGCGCGCCGACATACGCGGGAAAGCTCCGCTCCAGATCCACGACCACCCACGCTCGCCTGGCAACGCGCGCCAGCTCGCGCAGCACGGCCACCGCCTCGCCAGGCGGAAAATGGTGGAGCGCCAGGGCACATGTCACCACGTCGCACGAGCGGTCGGCGAACGGGAGCGCGCGCGCGTCTCCCGCGTGCAGGCGGACCGGCGCGTAGCCAACCTGCCGGCGCGCTACCGCAAGCACGCCAGCGCTGGCATCCAGGGCGTGCGCGTCGACCACCCAACCCCGCTGCCCCGCTCGTCGCAAGAGCGCGAGCGGCAGATCAGCCGCGCCGGTGGCCACGTCGAGGTAGCTGAACGGACGTCCTGGCTCGTCGCCCGACACCTCGGCGATCAAGCGCAGCGTCGCCGCCGTCCATCCCAATCCACGATTGATCAGCCTGATTTCGGCCAGGTTCCCCGCCAGTTGCTCGGGCGAGAGCGCGGCGTCGTCGAGCATCTCGCGCATGCCGTTCCGCCGGGCGGTTGGGCTTCGGCGCGCGAAATGCCCGCGCGCACGCGCGGTACGCATGAGCGGAGACATGGTTTCGTCACGGACTGCCGGCGCCAAGCACTCGCGCCGCGCCGCGCTCAGGGTCAGCTCCGCCAACACACACCTCCCGCGTCGCACATTCCATAGGCACGTCCCACCTGACTGGTTATACCACGCAGGCATTCATTGGCATCAGCGCGGCCCTACAGCTCCCGCAACATCACCCCGGTTGATAGCGGCGGCTTCCATCTGGCGACAATGGGCATTTTGGGGTACTCTACCCACAGAACGTCGGCATGCGCAGTCATCCATGGCGAGGATTCCCATGAACCCTACTACCTGCAGCCGCTGTGGTCTATTCCATCCATCAACCACGCATTGCCTCGGCCTGACCGTATCGACGGAGGCGCGCAGCTCCGACCTCGCCTCGGGCAGCCTCCACGCCGGACGCTACCGCATTCTGCGGCTTCTGCACAGGGGCGGCATGAGCACAATCTATCTGGCCGAAGATACGAAGATGCAAGGGCGCCAGATCGCCCTCAAAGAGCTGCGACTTCCCGACCGCGCTACGGCGGAGGAAGCTCACGAGGCCGAGGCGTGGTTCGCACGCGAATCCGCGATGCTGAGCATGCTGCGGCATCCCTTGATCCCCACGTTTTATAGCGTCTTCCGTGAGGGCGATCGCAGTTACATCGCTCAGGAATACGTCCCCGGCGATAATCTTGACGAGATCGTCAGCCAGCAGGGACCTATCGAGCCGGTCGCCGCCACCACCTGGACGATTGCAATCTGCCAGTTGCTCGAATATCTGCACGGCCTACCGGAGCCTGTCGTCTTCCGCGACCTGAAACCGGCGAATATCCTGTTGCGCGCGGCGTGGAGCGCGCCGGAGCGACGCCTGGCCGTGGTGGACTTCGGCATTGCGCGGTCCTATCAGAACGGCACGGTTGGTACGGTCATCGGCACGCCGGGGTACGCGCCCCCCGAGCAGTATCAAGGCCTGGCCACGCCGCGGAGCGATATCTATGCGCTTGGCGCGACGTTACACCGCTTGCTCACGGGCTACGATCCGGAGCGCGGCACGCCCTTTACCTTCCCGCCGGTGCAGCCCCTCGCGCCGAAGGTATCCGACAATCTCGCCGCCGTGGTGCGGCGCGCCACCATGCTCAATCCCGCCGAGCGCTATCGAAACGCCGCCGAACTGCGTTCCGCCTTGCAAGCCACCATCCCGGTCACGGACCGTCCAATGGCGCGGACGCGACGATTGATGGCCCAGAGCCCGCAACGCGCGCTGCTCGGCGTCGCCGCCCTGCTGATTGTCCCGCTTCTGCTCTCCCAGATGCTGCTGCGCGCCGCGACCGGCGCCCCATACTACTATGAACAACAGCCCGACGGCTATGGCGCGCCGCCGGCGTACCAGAATCAAAATATCGATCCGTTCGCCCCGGCTCGAACCGCGGTTGGCCCCCCTACCGCCAATAACCCACAGTATGCCCAGTGCAATCTTACGGTAGCCCAATACACCAAGCCGCGGACGGATTACACCTGTGGCGCGGACAACGCCGTCTGGTTTATTGACGCGCCAAACAACCAATTGGACCGCGTACTGCCAAACGGCACGGTCAGCCCGTTTCCTATTCCCGCTCCTGCCTCGGTGATGACCACGATCACGGCTGGCCCTGGCGGATCCCCCGGCGCGGAGTCGTTGTGGCTGACCGGAACGTCCGCCGCGGTCGTGTATGTCAGATTTGATGGACCGAACCAGATTCGCGGCGGCACGGATCCGATGGCGCCCAGCACCGGCATGACGACCGGCGGCGTGACGGTATTGGTCCGCCATGTCGGCGGCGCGGCCCCGGTGGTGCCAATAGGCACCACGCAAAACGGCGGCCTGCGCTTCGTGCAGCCGAGCGATGGATCGACCGGGATCATATTGCCGGACGGTACGGTGATCCGCCCCACGACAAGCGCCAGGACGGCCATGGCCCCGGCCGCTTCTTCTTCCGGCACGAGCGTAAACTAGCCGCGTTCCCGGACTAGTCCCGTTTGTCCAGGGCTGTCCACCGTTGGAATGATGCCGCCTGTCCTGCCACGGATTGATAGTTAGGAAGATGCCCCGTGCGCGAGCCGGTGCGGCCATCCATATCTTCCGAACGGTAGCTTCCAACGTGCCAAGGAGCAGAGTGTGGGCATCCGCGCATTGTGAACCACTCGCTGTTCAATCCAATGTCGCCGCAAGAGGCGCACATTTCAGATTTGTTCGTCGCCACGTTGATCGTCGCGGCGCTGATCTTCGCGTTGGTGCTCGGACTGCTTCTCTATGCCGTTGTTCGCTTTCGCGGCCGGCCCGACCAACCCGATCCGCCGCCATTTTTTGGTCTAGCCAAGCTCGAAATTGCCTGGACGGCAATACCCGCCGCGCTCCTTCTCGTGCTTTTCGGCTTCA
>JANWHV010000158.1 GCA_025450255.1 Chloroflexota bacterium
ACAACTGTTCAGGACAACACGCCGGGATGCTGGCATCGTCGGTCGCGCTGGGCAGCTCGGTCGAAACGTACTTGAGTCCCGATCATCCGTTGCCGAAAATGATCCTGGCAGCGCTCTCGGCCTGCGCCGGACTACCGCCGGACCAGATCCATCCGGGGATTGACGGCTGCAGCGCCCCGAACTTCGCCATGCCCATGCACGGCATTGCCCGCTGCTTCGCCACGGTCGCCGCGCGGGCGAGCGGGGCGGCGGAGTGGGGCGCCGCGCTGCTCCGCGGGTCCACTGCCGTGCAGCACGCTCCCTGGCTCGTCGCGGGCACGGGCGAGTTCGACACCACGCTCATGTCCGCACTGCCAGGCCGTGTCGTGGCGAAGGGCGGAGCCGAGGCGCTGCAGTGCCTGGCATTGCCGCGGCTTGGGCTTGGCATAGCGGTAAAAATCGAAAGTGGGCAGGGCAGCACGCTGCCGTCCGTGGTTTTGGCGATCCTGGGCGCCATCGGCGTACTTCCCGATGCTCTGCCGCCCGAGCTTGCGCGCTTCAAATCGCCGCCAATCCGCAACCATCTGCGCATCCACGTAGGAGAAACGCGGCTCCACATTCAGGAAGATCTGGAAGCGCTCGCCGCGCTGCGACTCGCACGGTCATGAGCCGCGAGGACCTGGGCGCCCCCCTACGGCGAGATATACGACTGCTCGGCGACCTGCTCGGCAAAGTAATAATTCCCGAGGCGGGGGCCGCCACGTTTGGGCGGGAAGAAGAGCTCCGCGCGCTGTGCAAGGCAATGCGAGCCGGGGGCAGCGCTGATCTTGAAGCGCATGTGCTCGACATTGTGCGAGCAACCTCAATCGTGGACGCCGAGCCGCTGATTCGTGCCTTCGCGATCTATTTTCAGCTCGTCAACGTGTGTGAGCAAGTACATCGAGTACGGCGGCGCCACGCACATGTTCTCGATCCCGCCGCGCCGCCGCAGCGCGAATCGCTCGAGGAGGCGCTCTACCGGCTCAAGGCGAACGGCGCACAGGCATCGGACGCTGTCGCGGCCCTCGATCGTCTCAGAGTCGAGTTGGTCTTGACCGCGCATCCCACGGAGCCGACGCGTGACTCCGCGTTGCTAAAGCATATTGAAATAGCCGAATGTCTCGTCCGGCTGGATGGAAACGCGCTTGGCGTGGAAGAACGAGACGGCATCGCGCGCAGGCTCCACCAACTTGTCCTGCTGCTTTGGCAAACAGAGGAAATCAGACAGCGCGCCCCCGAAGTACTGGACGAAGTAAAATCCGGACTATTCTATGTCGAGCATGTGCTATTTGACCAGGTCCCCCTATTGTTCGATCGCGGCAATAGGCTCGTTCGCGCCGCGTTCCCTGGCGAGACCTACCAGATGCCCGCGTTTCTACGTATTGCAAGCTGGATCGGAGGAGACGCCGACGGCAACCCGGCGGTTACCGCCGATGTTACAAAACGGACTCTGCTGCTGCAGAAGTCCCTGGCAATACGACTGTATCTGGCGTCCATTTATAAGCTGGCGAATGAGTTCAGCCAGGCTAATCGTTTGGCGCCCGCCCCAGATGCATTGGCGGATTCGCTCCGGTTCGATGCGTCGAGAATGCCGCTGACCGCCGAAGCGATCGCCCGCCGCAGCGCGCACGAGCCATATCGACAGAAATTCACGCACATCTGGCACCGCTTAACACAGACACAGGCCCTCCTCGACGGCGGCGAAGCCGAATGGCCGTATATCGAGGGGGACGAGATGCTGGCTGATCTCAGGGTCATGGAGAGCAGTTTACGGGCGACTGGGAACGGAATCCTCGCCGAGGGTGCCTTGACAAAGCTGATCTATCAAGTTGAGGCTTTCGGACTCCACCTTCTGCCGTTGGATCTGAGACAGCACAGCGCGAATTTGGCGGCTACAATCGCCTGGTGCCTGAACCCGGCGCTGGGCATCGACTACCTCAAGCTTGACGACGACGGTCGCCGCGCCGCGCTACGTGATGCCAGGGACGGCGGAATCGAGCTTCGGGACGTCAATGGTGATGCGCCGGCTGAAATAGCGAATCAACTCGACGCCTTTGCGCTGATTCAGTGGTCGAGACGGGTGATCGGGGAGGAGGCAATCTCCTCGTTCATCGTCAGCATGACACACCAAACGAGCGACGTACTCGGAGCCCTCGCTCTCGCCCGCTACGCCGGCGAGTTGCAAGTGGTGCCGTTGTTCGAAACGGTTGATGACTTGCGGGGGGCGCCGGCACTGATGTCCGAGCTATTCTCAGACCCAGCGTACCGCGCTCATCTGGCTACGTGCGGTGACCGGCAACGCGTGATGCTGGGCTATTCGGATAGCAGCAAGGACGGCGGCTACCTTACGTCATGCTGGGAGTTGTATAAGGCGCAAGAGGAGTTGCAACGAACAGGTACCTCAGGGAAGGTAGAGATCGAGCTGTTTCACGGCCGGGGCGGCACAGTCGGACGCGGCGGAGGGCCGGCGTATCGCGCGATTCTGGCGCAGCCGCCAGGAACCGTACGCGGGCGCCTGCGGATCACCGAACAAGGTGAGATGATCAACCTGAAATACGGACTTCCCGCAATTGCCTTGCGAAACCTCGATACAGTCGCGGCTGCCACCCTCCTGGCGACAAGTCCATTTGGTCAGAAGGAAGATCCCACGCCGCTCGCCTGGCAGGAGTTGATCGAGCAACTCTCGGACCACGCGCTTCGCGCCTATCGCAGTCTCGTGGAGGATGATGGCTTCCCGCAATACGTACACGAAGCCACGCCGCTCGACCTGATAGGGCGTCTAAAAATGGGATCTCGCCCGGCTCGTCGTACATCGGGAGCCGGTTTGGCGGATCTCCGGGCGATCCCCTGGGTGTTTGCCTGGATGCAGAGCCGGCACACAATGCCGGGCTGGTATGGCCTGGGCAGCGCGCTGCAAGCCGCCCGCGAAGCCGATCCCGCGAACACGGATTCGCTGCGCACGATGTACGCGGAGTGGCCGTTCTTCAGCACGTTAATCGACAACGCGATGATGGCAATGTCCAAAGCGGATATTCATATCGCGGCCCATTATGCGGGCCTTGTGCAGAACCAGACGCTCGGTCAACGGATTTTCAAACGGATCGCTGCCGAGTTCCGCCTTACCGAGCGTCACCTACTCCTCGTTAGCGGACTGCCGCGCCTGCTGGAGAACACTCCCGTGCTGCAAGCCTCGATTGAACGCCGAAACCCATATGTCGATCCGTTGAGCTTCCTGCAAATTGAATTGATGCGGCGATTGCGCAGTCACGCGGGAACGGACGATGAGCCGATTATCGCACGCACGGTTCAACTGACGATTAACGGCATTGCGGCAGGGTTACGTAATACGGGTTAAGCTATGCCGCAAGGTATCCGCGACTAAGGGATCCATAGCGACACCGCACGATCCGGTGGCAGCGGATCGTGGACCGGAAGCCGCTTATAGCGACGGCCCAAGGCAGCACTCACCCCCGGAATACTGTTCACGCGGCTGTCAACCACGACTATCGGAATCTGGCCGCGGCGAATCTCATCCACGGCTCGCGCGGCGCCGTTGACGGATTTTGTATCGCCTTCGCCTGCCCGCGCCGCCCACAAGTACACGTCGGCAAAGTCTCCAAATTCGCGCCGGCCGGCGAGGTATACATAGTATGGCGGGCTTACCAGAGGCGTGCCCGGCCTGCTGACCGCCTGTATCCGCGCCACCACGACGCGCACCGATGTGTCGCTTCCCGGCACATTCGCGCGTAGCGCCTGGGCGCCAAAATACACCGCGCAGGCGACAAAAGCACCCCCCAAAAGGAGCCCGCCCGGGCCGAGGCGAGATTGCGCGCGCGCCTCGACGCGGGACGTATCCAGGGACGCGATAACGCGCAATGTGAACGCCGCGGCCGCAACCGACAGCGCCGGCTCGGCAAATTGAAATACCGGCCAGGCAGTGCCTGTTTTCGCCGTGCCTAGAATCACCAAACACGCCGAAAACACATAGAACGGCATAAGTCTTGCGATGAGCGGAGCGGAACGATCGACTCGTATCGCACCCAGAAGGCCCAGGGCTAGCAGTGGCCAATCATCCTGGAGTACGTGCGTAATCGACGCCTTGAACCATTCCTGGCTTAACCCCGCCGACCCCTGGACGAGCAAACCATCCCAGAACGCCTGGCCGGCGCTCGCCGTGCCGGCCGCCCCTATCACCACCAGGCACACAAGCAATCCACAAACATACGGCGCCAGCAGCAGGCGGCGATGGAACGCCATATACAGGATTAAGCCGCCGCACACGGGGAGATACCACACCTTCGTGGTGAGGGCGAGCGCACCGAGGATGCCACCGCCGAGTGCCCATCGGCGCGTATCGCCCGCCACGCAATACACCGAAACCAGCGTCAACGTGCTCACCAGCGGGTTGGGATCAAAGTTGCGGCCCCATACGATGCTGTAGGGCGCAAAGGTATAGAGCACAGCGGATACCGCGCCAACTATTCGCTGCCCCGTTAGGCGGGAGCCTAGCAAGTACACGACCAAAACGGCGGCAAAGTGCAGGGCGAGGCTATAGGTGCGGATCGCGGCGAGACTGTCCGCAACGTGAAACACACAATCGCCCACTACATAGATGCCCGGCGGCTGCACCCCCATTATTCCCGCGTACAGCACCGCGCCCTCATACATACGGTGCGACGCATAAAGGTAGTTGCCGTCACCATAGTCCAGATATGCGAGGCTGTGCGGTCTGTAGGTTAGAAACGCGTATGCCGCCATCATCGCGGCAAGCACCACGACGGCCCACGCTCTAGAAAGGCTGGGCATGTTGCGTGCGGGGCGCCGCGAGTTGGCCGATCCCTCCCGCGCTGCCTTGGCACTCATTCAGGCCCAGTCCTCTGTTTGCGTGCTTCAACGGATCGGGATCCTCGGCTTGAGCACATTGTCAAGCTGATGCAAGGGCCAACTTATACCGCGGCGCCGGCCGGCTCGCCCGTGCCAGGCGGGACGTCGGATGCCGGTACATAAAGATTGACTAGCGACGGCGGAACTGTTCGAGACGACGGCGCACGACATACGTAAACGCTTCGATGACGATCTGGCGCGACATTTTCGATTGGCCGAGCCGGCGGTCGGGGAAGACGATCGGCACTTCACCGATTTTGAAGCCGGCCTTATACGCCTGATAGACCGTCTCAATTTGGAACGCATAGCCCTGCAAGTTGATGCGGTCAAGGTCGAATGCCGCCAGAACGGATCGCCGGTAGCACTTAAAGCCCGCGGTGCAATCCCTCACTGGAAGCGAGAGCACGTTTCGCGCGAAGACATTCCCGCCCCCGCTGATAATCCTGCGGACGAGCCGCCAATCGGGGGTCGAGCCGCCAGGCACGTAGCGCGAGCCAATGACCATGTCATATTTTTCCGCCGCTTCAAGGAGGCGCGGCAGGTAACGCGGGTCATGCGAAAAGTCCGCGTCCATCTCAAAGACGCACGTATAATCGCGCTCGAGGGCATAGCGGAATCCCGTGACATACGCGGTGCCGAGACCCATCTTGCCGGGCCGATGCATAACATGAATACCGCCGAGCGACGATGATAGCGATTCCGCGATGTCCCCGGTGCCGTCGGGCGAGCCGTCGTCGATAACCAGGATTTCGACTCCGGGAAGATGTTCGCGAATGGCGCGCACGATTGCCTCAAGGTTCTCGCGCTCATTATAGGTGGGAACGACAACCAGGGGTCGACCAGCAACGTTCAGCCGCTGATCGTCGTCCGTTGCTCTCAGGGTGAAGGCCACCTCTCGCTGGGTATCACTATGCGACGGCTTGCATACCTCGGTAGTGTACGAACCCCGGATCACGCGAGTCAAGCTTGTGCGTGGCGGTCGGTCGGCGGTGCTCATTGCTATTTACAAGCACGAAACCCAATGCTACAGTACCTCGGAGGCACCGGTTATTCTGTAACTACGAGTGTTCTAGGAGTCCCAGTGTCCCCAGATTCCGGCCGATTGCGCGATGTCGGCATCGTACACCTGGCCGCGGCCGCACTTACGGTACTGGCGATCCTACCGCAAACCGCTATCGCGGCGGCACGCGTTTCTCCGTCGTACGAGAGATCGCTTGTGGCTCGTGTTGTCACGCATGGCCGCGACGCCGGCTCGCCGAACGGCCCCCGTGTCTTTCTGGCGCGAGGCACGCTACCGGCCGGCAAGGTGTCGCGGCGACGCTACGGCGAGTCTCATGTCCCCCGGCGCCAAGGGGCCTAACGGTTGGACGATTGCCGCTTGTGGCCCCTGGCCGGGGGCGTCGCCAAGGATTACACTCGCATGCATTGGTTCGTTGG
>JANWHV010000159.1 GCA_025450255.1 Chloroflexota bacterium
AATCGTTACAGACAACGCGCGCGGGTTGCGTGACCGACGCCCGGCGCAGGACGCGGGCTACCTGCTCAGCCGGCACGTGGCGCCCACAATCGACGCAGGCGCCATCCACGGGATCGCGCTTGGGGACGATCGGCTTGCCATTGAAGATTGTCGTCATATGCACAGCGTACCGGCCTGTTCGAGGCGACGCAACTTTGTGCGAGATTGGTTCCGAGGTACCATTGATGTGATCACGGCGCGATGTCCGTCGTGCGGTAACTCGCGGGGAAGTTCGGATTGTGCGCACACGTATCGCGATGCTGACGCTGCACAGCGGCCCGCTCGACCAGCCCGGGGCAGGCTCGAGTGGCGGCATGAATGTCTACGTCCGCGATCTGAGCCACGCGCTGGCGCGACTTGACATGGCCGTCGACGTGTTCGCGCGCGCGGACGGCGATGCGTCGATGGTGGAGGATGTGCCCGGCGTGCGGTTGTTCGCGGTGCCGGCCGGCCCGCGCGGGCCGGCATCGAAGGCCCAGATTGCCGATATGGCCCCGGCCTTGATTTCCGGCATCGAAGCGGCGCGGTTGGCGGCCGGCGCCGAATATGACCTGGTCCACTCCCACTACTGGATATCGGGCCTGGCCGGCCGGCGCCTGGCAACACGGTGGCAGGTACCGCACGTGCAGATGTTCCACACGTTCGGCAGAATCAAAACGGCGTTCGCGGCATCGCCGCGAGACGCGCGCCGCGATCGCGCCGAGTTGCGCTTGCTGGAGACCGCGGATGCCGTGGTGGTGTCGAACGCCGTCGAGCGGGCGCAGGTGGTGGAGCAGTATGGCATGCTGGGCGCGCCGCTGGTGACGATCCCGTGCGGCATCGACGTGGAGCAGTTTCGCGCGCCGCCCGAGTATGCCGCGTCGACGCTGCCGCTTCGGCGCCGCTTCCGCGTGGTCGCGCTAGGGCGGCTCGAGCGGCTGAAGAATTTCACGCTGCTGCTGGAAGGCGTTGCCCTGGCCCGCAAGCGCGACAAGCGATTCGCGGCGGAGGTGGAGGTGGTGCTTGCCGGCGGCCCGTCTGAGGATGAGCCGGCCGAGGCCGCGCGCTTGCGGGCGCTCACACATACCCTGGGATTGCAGCATGTGGTGCGGTTCGTGGGCGCGGTATCGCGCGACGAAATACCGCGGCTCTATGCGGCAGCCGATGTCTGCGTCGTCTCGTCGTTGCACGAGTCATTTGGGCTGGTGGCGCTGGAGGCCATGGCCAGTGGGGTGCCGGTCATTGCGACACGCACCGGCGGCATGCGCATGACGGTGGTGAATGGCGTGTCAGGGTATCTGGTTGATCCCCATGACCCAGCGGATCTGGCGAGTCGGCTGTTGACATTGTGGGCCTCGCCGATGCTCCGCCGAGGCATGGCGCTGCGGGGCGCCCGGACGGCGCGGCACTATGCATGGCCGACCGTGGCGGAGCGCATGTGGTGCCTCTATGAGGCGCTAACGGACAACGCCGCATCCCGTGGCGCCATGCTAGCCCGCATTGGTGATTGACGTACGACGACCTGTGTTGTACATTGCCGCCAGCCATAATCAGAGCCGTGGAGGGAGCCCATGAGCGACTTTGTGCCGCCGTCTCCGCGCCCCCATACGTTGGGCGACAGCCTGCATCATCTCGGCGATTCCTTGCCGCATTTGCACCTGCCTCACGCGCATCCGAAGTCCGTTGTCCGCGACGTCAACGCCGAACATCACGATGCCATGAGCCCGCTGGACCGCGTCGCACTGAAGATCAACGATTATTGCGGCAGCATGGTGACATTTCTACTGGTAGTGGCGTACGAAACGATCTGGGTGCTGGGCGTGGCGATCGGCCTGCTGAAGTTCGATTCATTGCCCAATTTGCCGCTGCTGCTGGTGGTGCTGAACCTACCGCAACTACCGCTGATGTTCGCCCTGATGGTCAGCGCCAATATGCTGAACCGTCACTCCGAGTTGAGGGCCGAGGCCGACTTCGCGGTGAACACCAAGGCCGAAGCGCAGATCCAGAAGTTGATCGAGATCAGCAACTACCAGACCGAGCAGATTCTGGCCATCGTCAAGCGGCTCGAGGCGAGCCAGCCGGATATCGTGGCCAAGACGTAGTGAGACGGGGCGTGGGCTGCGGACCACGCCGAAATACGGGGATGGGCATGGACTGCGGTCCACGCCAAAGATCACCGTGGCACGGGCCGCGGAACAGATCGAAGATCGGAGTTGGCGCAGACTGCGGACGAGGCAGAGAATCGGAATGGCGCGGACTGCGGTCCGCGCCGAAATGGGCGCCGATCGTGTGGGCATGAAAACGCCGGCGTGCAGGACGCCGGCGTTGTGCGTGCGCGATTGCGAATCGCGGATGCGATCTGTCTTACAGGGCCATCAAGAGTGGTTTTTCCAGGGCGCGCTTGACGTCGGCCAGGAAGCGAGCGCCCTGCGCGCCGTCCGTGGCGCGATGGTCGGCGGAGAGCGTTACTTTCATGATCTGACCGACGGCACGCTGGCCGCCGCGGACGACGGGCACCTCGCGTACGGCGCCCACCGCGAGGATGCCGGCCTGCGGCGGATTGATGATCGCGATAAAGGTGTCGATATCGAACATGCCAAGGTTGCTGATGGTAAACGTGCCGTCGGCGTAGTCCTCTGAACGAAGCTTGCCGGCGCGGGCGCGTTCGACCATCGCCTTCGTCTCGCGGGCCACCTGGCCCAGAGACTTACGATCGACATCCGGAATGACGGGCGAGACGAGTCCCTCGTCAAGAGCGACGGCCACGGAGATGTTGATGCGTTCGTGCAGCAGCAGCTTGCCGTCCTTGTATGAGCCGTTGAGATCGGGATGGCGTTGCAAGGCCCAGGCAGTGGCTTTCACCACCAGGTCGTTCACGGACACTTTTACGCTGCCATCCGCTTGCTCGTTGAGAGAGGTCCGCAGCTTGAGCGCCTCCGCCATATCTACCTCAAGCGTGAGATAGAAGTGCGGGGCGTTTTGCTTGCTCTCGGTCAGACGGCGCGCGGCGGTAAGCTGGATGCGCGTAAGGGCCTTCTCGCCGGACGCGGCAGGCGCCAGTTCCGGCTCGGGCTCGGCGGCTGCCGGCGTCTCGGCAACAGGCCGCGCCACGGCGGCGCCGGACTGCAGGGCTGCCTCAACGTCGTCCTTTACCACGCGCCCGCCAGGACCGCGACCGGTAATCGAGCGCAGATCGAGGTTGTGTTCCTGGGCGATTTTTTTGGCGAGCGGCGATGCCTTGATTCTGCCGTCGGCGCCGTTCGATTGCACCGCAGCTACCGCGGCGGTCGGCTGGGCGGCGGCGGCCGGGGGCTCGGCGGGCCGGGCAGGCGCCTGTGACGCGGCGGCGGTTGCCGGGGAGGGAGCGGGTGACGCCGCTGCCGGCGCGGGCGCGGCTAACGCGGCGGGCGGAGCATCTGGGGGCGGCTGCTCGCCCGGCTTCAAGAGGATGGCGATGGGCTTGCCGACATCCATGCTCTCGCCTTCGCGCACCAGAATGCGGTAGAGCGTGCCCTCGCCAAAAGCCTCGACTTCCATGTTGACCTTGTCGGTTTCAATTTCGGCGATCATCTCGCCTCGGGTCACGGGATCGCCTTCCTTCTTGAGCCAACGGGCCAGTTTGGCGACCGTTTCGTCGGCTCCCGTCTTGGGCATCAGCACGTTCGTGGGCATACGGCACCCTCCTACGATCGGTAGAGCAGCTCGCGCGCTGCTTTCGTCACATGCTCCTCGCGCGGAAATGCCTCACGCTCGATATTTCGAGCGTACGGGAGCGGAACCTCTGCGGCGGCTAGGCGGGCGATCGGCGCATCCAGATAATCGAACGCCTCCTCATAGATGCGGCTGGCGACCTCGGCGCCCATGCCGCACTGGCGCCAATCTTCCTCGAGCACCATCACCCGATTCGTCTTGCGCGCGGAGGTAACCACGGTCTCGATGTCGAGCGGGCGAAGTGACCGCAGATCGATGACCTCGGCGTCTATGCCGTCGGCGGCAAGGCTCTTGGCTGCCTGGAGCGCGATCAGCACCATGCGCGAGTACGTGACGATCGTGACGTCCTTGCCGGGCCGTTTAACATCGGCTTTGCCGAACGGAATAGAATACTCACCGCCGGGAACCTCGCCCTTGGTCGGGTAGAGCTTGGTGTGCTCGATGAAGAAGACGGGATCCTCGCTGCGCACCGCCGTCTTCAACAAGCCCTTGGCATCGTACGGCGTGGCCGGCATGACCACCTTGAGCCCAGGAACGTGGGCAAAGTACGACTCGAAGCTCTGCGAATGCGTGGCGCCGACCTGCGCCCAGCCGGCCGGAGTGCGGATGACGACCGGGGCCCTGAACTGGCCGCCGAACATATAGTGTACCTTGGCGGCGCTGTTCACAATCTGGTCCATGGCCACCAGACTAAAGTTAATGGTCATCAGCTCGACAATTGGCCGGAGTCCGCCCATGGCGGCGCCGACACCGGCGCCGACGACGACCGCCTCGGCTAGCGGCGAGTCGCGGCATCGCTTGGCGCCGAACTCCTCAAGTAATCCCTTGGTTACGGTGTATGACCCGCCATAGGCGTTGATGTCCTCGCCCATGATGAAAACACGCCCATCCAGGCGCATTTCTTCCTGTATGGCCTCGCGAAGCGCCTCGCCATATGTTAGTGTCGGCATGCGACTCTCCTGTCTGGTTGGTATCCGGAGTCCGCGGCATCGGGGAACCGGACAAAGTGGACGCCGGTCGAGGCCGGCCGGGGCAGCGATAGATCACGTTGTTATGCGGCGAGGGAAAACCACGTCGTGGGCCTCGCCGCGGCACGCCAACCGCATCCGTAGCCGCGACAAAATCGCGCGGTCGCCGGCGCGGGACGTGATTACTTCGCCCAGGAAGGGCGGAAATCAAAGCCGGTAGTATCGACGTAGACGTCGGTGTACAAATCGTCGATTGAAGGCTCGGGGCTTTCCTCGGCAAACTGGACGGACTCCGCGACGACGCGCTGCGCCTCGTCCTCCATGCGCTCGAGGTCCGCCTGGTTGACCACGTCCATCTCGAGCAGCCAATGCGGGAAGCTCTTGACCGGGTCGTTGGTCTTCCGCTCAAGCACCTCTTCCTTGGTGCGGTAGAGCTGGGGATCGACGGCCGAGTGGCCACGGAAGCGGTAGGTTTCGGCCTCAATGAAGACAGGGCCCTTGCCGGATCGGGCATGCTCATAAGCGGCCTTGCACTCACGGTACATGGCAAGCACATCCTGGCCATCGACCGTTTTGGTCGGCATGTTATAGCCGGCGGCTTTTTCGGCGATGGTCGCCGCCGCCGTGGTTTCCTTCATTGGCGTGCCCATGGCGTACAAATTGTTCTCGCAAAGGAACACCACCGGCAGCTTCCAGACGGAGGCCAGATTCAGCGCCTCGTGAAACTCACCCATGTCCGTCGCGCCGTCGCCGAAAATGGCGAGCGTGACCTCGTCACGGCCCTCGTACTGGCTGGCGAGCGCCATGCCCACGGCGAGCGGTAGGTGGGCCGCCACGATAGCATAGCCGCCGTAAAAGTTCCGCTCAGGGTCACACAGGTGCATGGAGCCGCCTTTGCCGTGACTGCAGCCTGTTACCTTGCCAAATAGCTCGGCCATCACCAGCTTGGGGTCGGTTCCGCGCGCGATTGCATAGCCGTGGTCTCTATAATGGCTGAAGATGTGGTCGCGAGGCTCGAGTGCATTGATTGCACCGACGGCGACCGCTTCCTCGCCAATATAAAGATGGAGGAACCCGCCAATATTTCCAGCCGCGTACATTTCCGCGCACTTCTGCTCGAAGCGGCGGATGAGAAGCATTTGCCGGTAGAAATCAATCATCTGGGCCGGTTCGAAGCCCTGAATCGTTCGCTCGTGTTGTTCGACGCTCAACGTCAACACATCCTTCCTGTCGAGGGCCTGGCAATCCAATTTATATAGTCGCATGTATGGTACTTTCGCCCTGGGACAGGGTCAAGCACCTATCCCGCGCCCAGCGATCGACCTCCAGCCGCGGCGGGATGGCAGGGACGCGCCGGCCGAGGCCGCGTGAAGCGCTGGGCGGGACATGACATCGCGCCAGAGGCATTCCCACGACGGGCGGGATGAATCCCGCGCTGGGCGAGACATGACGCACTCCCCGGAATAAATGCCGGGGTTTCTTGTGCGATGCGCCACACGCTGAAGGGCAGGGTTTCTCATAACAGGGGAGGCACGGCATTGACGGACGGGCGGCCCGAGGCCACGCGCAGGCTGGCGCTGCTGCTTGCGGCGGAACCGGCGGCAGAGCTGGAGTGCGAGCTACCGACCCCGCCCGGCATCAACGACTGGTGGGAGCCGGTGAGCATCCGCAGGGCGGGGCGGGCCGTCGCATCGCTCAAATTGAGCCGAGCCGCCACGCGCTACAAGGTACACGCGGAGGAAATGCTGCGCCGGCAGGGCGTGGATGTCGTGGCGCTCGAGGACGAATTCCGCGACCTCTGGCTGCAAATACATATCACGTCGTACCTGGCGACGCCGCTGGAGCGCGACGTGGATGGTCCGCTCAAGCCGATGCAGGACTTGCTGTGCATGTTCCTGGGGGTCGACGACGCGCGCGTGCGCTACAGCGGCGGCGCGGCGCTGCTGGACCCGGAGCGACCACGCATAGCAGTGCGCGTAGAGGGGTACCAGGTGTGGGACGCGGGCGGTCGCGGCGGCCCTTTCTATATGCTGCGCCAATCGGAAACGACGGCCGGCAGGCGGAGCCGGCCGTTGCTGCTGACGGCGCGACGCGTGCCGGCGCCTCGACCGCGTCTGCTGGCCCTGCTGGAGCGGGAAGGATGGGGGTAGGTTGGACCTCCAGCTGCGGCAGGATGGCAGCGACACGCCGGCTGCGGCCGGGTGCGGGCAATTGATCGAGCGCTGGGGCGCGGACTGCGGTCCGCGCCAAAATACGTGGGTTGGTCTGATGGCGCGGTGTATGGCGTCACCAAGCGGGCTGCATTGCGTCACCACGTGAGCGCCACAACGGGGCTGCAGGGCGCGATGGGGGCCGCGACTCGGGACGTCAGACGGGCGCGATGACGATGCGGCCGTTTGCCACCACGGCACGGACCAGGTTGACGCCGAAGTGATAGGGGATGTCCATATAAGACGGGGCGTCGATCGCGATCAGGTCCGCCCGTTTCCCCACTTCGAGGCTGCCAACCTCGCCGTCCAGGCGCAGGGCACGGGCGCCGCCCAGGGTCGCGGCGCGGATTGCCTCCTCCACGGTTAACCTGAGGGTGACGCAGGCAAAGGCGATCGCAAGCTGCATATTCTCGCTGAAACTGGTGCCGGGATTGCAGTCGGTGGCCAGGGCGATGGTGGCGCCGCCGTCGACGAGCGCGCGGGCCGGGGCGTGGTGACCGTCGGCAAGGCAGAAGCTGGTGCCGGGGAGAAGCGTGGCCACGACGCCGGCCGCCGCGAGCCGCTCGATCCCGCGCGGCGTCACCTGGATCAGGTGGTCCGCCGAGGCGGCGCCGAGTTCGGCCGCAAGCTCGGCAGCGCCGATAGCCGCCAATTCGTCGGCATGCAGCCGGATGCCCATGCCGAGCGCCGTCGCGCGCTCCAGGATGCGGCGGCTTTGCGCCACGGTAAAGGCGCCCCGATCGCAGAACACATCGCAAAACGAGGCCATGCCCGCCGCCTCCGGCAGCATCTCGTCGACCACCAGGTCGACATAGCGGTCCGGCTCGGCGCGGAATTCGGCGGGGACGGCATGGGCGCCGAGAAAGGTGGGGACGACGGTGGCCGGGTGGCTCCGCCGCAGTCGATCGATGGCGGCAAGGCTGCGAAGCTCGTCGCGCGTGGTCAAGCCGTAACCGGTCTTGGCCTCGAAGGTGGTAGTGCCGTAGCGCAAGAAGGTGTTGGCCCGCGCCAGGAGGTTGTCGAACAGGGCCTCGTCGCCGGCGGCGCGCGTGGCGTTCACGGTGCTCAGGATG
>JANWHV010000160.1 GCA_025450255.1 Chloroflexota bacterium
ACGGGACCAACCGGGGAGTGCACTACCACGCAAAAGGCATCGGGGATGCTGTGGCCCACCGGGATAAACTCTATTTGCAGGCCGCCGAGCCGCAGCCACTTACGTGGATCGACCGAACGCAGCTCGACGAGATGACGCGCGTTGCGCTCCGTCAGCCGGGCCTCCGCGAGGCCAAGCGCAAGCGGCGAGCCATAGATTGGAATCGGTTTGTCGCTGCCGAGCGAGCCGACAACGTGCGCCAGGGCACCAACATGGTCCTCGTGTCCATGCGTGATGACGATGCCCCGGAGCTGGTCAAGATGCTCGCGGATGTAGCGCGTGTCCGGAATGATCAGGTCGATGCCCAGCATCTCGCCTTCCGGGAACTTGACGCCCGCATCGATAAGCACGAGATCGCGCCCGTACTGCAGCAGCGTACAATTCTTACCGACTTCGCCTACCCCGCCAAGCGGGATGACGCGCAGGGACGTATTTGCCGGCGCCTGGCCCTGTCTTGATGCATCCATAGTCTGACGAGACGCCTCCTGCGTGTTGACCGACGGCCGCTCCGGCGCAGCGAATGCCGGCGTACGGCGCGTACCGAGGCGGTGACCCATTCTTTACTTCCTTCATGCGCGCACGTGGCACGCTAAGCGGTCCATGTTCTCCAATGCGGAGTGTACACCAACATCACGCTTACCGGCCCTTCGAGCGGCCTTGACCGGTCTTCCGGCGCCATTCACCGGGGTCCGGCTAGCCGCATCACGCCATGGTCGTATGCTATGATGCGGAATGCATTTCACGCTACACGCGAAAGGAACGTAGCATCGGTGGGCAAAAAGAGCCGCGCCAAGAAGGGCTCAGCAGTGGCGGAGCGCCCCTCAGGCGAGAGCGAAGCACTTGTTCAATTTATTCGACAGTTGATTCAGGATCGGCGTTACGACGAGGCCATGCGCGCGGCCATCGCGCTGGTCGAAAACGATCCCCTTAACCCGCTGGCACACACAATCTTGGGCTCGATGCTGGCGCAGACGGATCGACCGGCGGACGCCGTTCGGCACTATGAGCTCGCCATTCGCCTCGGCATGACGGTCGACCCCGAGCTGTACAGGAGTCTCGCGGTCACGTCTAGCCTTGCCCGGCTGCCCATCCATGCCCTGGGCGCGGCTCGACTGGGTCGCGCGCTAGGCGGCACGCCGGACCAGCGCGAATTGTTCGAATCCGTAATCTCGGGTAGCGAAAACTATCTTACGCAATTGCTCGGCGGATGGGTCGTCCCGCCGGCGACGGCGGAGCAGGCCCTGCTGCTCATTGAGGAATCCACGCGCGCGATCCAGGCAAATTCACTCGATCGTGCTCGACAGCGCGCCGTGGAAGCCACGGAGGAAGCGCCGGGCTGGCCCGTCACCTGGAATAATTTGGCGATGCTGCTCTTCGGCCTGGACGAGCTGCCAGAGGCCATCGCAACCTGCGAAGAGGCTCTGACGAAGGTGAACGCCGAAGATCCGGGGTTACTCTCAACCCTGGTGCGTTTCCATGCGGTCGCCGGACAGACTGCCGAGGCGCGGGCGACGCTCGAACGGTTGGAAGCCGTGTCGGCCAATGATATGGCGACGAGCGCGGAAATCGCCAAGGGCCACGCGATCCTTGGCAACGATCGACAGGTTTACGACGGCCTCAGTCGCTTCAGCGGGACCGAGGAAGGACTCAGCGCGGTGGCGCGCTATCTGATCGGCGTGGCCGCCGCGAATCTCGGCAAGGGCGACGAAGCCCGCGTAGCGTGGCGGAACCTCGCGCGCGAAGGCCTTGCGCAGGTCCGCGCGTTCACGGACATGATGGCAAGAAACGAACAGCCGCCAACGCCAGGCGCGCGGTATCCCTATTTCAGCGCCGCGGAACTTGTGCCTGGCGTCGTGCTCGAGCAACTCTTCGGGGAGGCCCAGAAGGATCCCAGCACCGCGCCGATCGAGGCAGTTGCCGAACGGTTCCCGTATTTGACGTTTGCCGTGAGCGAAAGCCTCTATGCGCCAATGGTCGACCCACGGCTAGCCGTCGAAATACTGCTCCGCCTGCCCGACCCAGAGGTCGTGGGCGCGATCGAGCGTTTCGCCGCCAGCAGGCTACTGGGCGAGTATGACCGTCTCTACGCGCATCTCGCGCTCCGCGGATCTGGGCAAACCAGCGCGGACTCCCCTGCCTCCGTCTGGCTGCGGGGCCGCCGTCGCGAGCTCGAATTGCCGCAACTGCGTTTGCACCCGCCCGTGACGCCCGAATATCCGGACGCCATTGCCGTCCTGATGCGCGAGGCAGCCGAAGCCCAGCAACAGGACGACGCGGCCGGAGCCGCCAACAAGTATCACGAAGTGCTCGCCGTCGATCCGGATGTGCAAGAGGCAGTGCACAATCTTGGCACTGCTTTGTTGCTTAGCGGCAAGATCGAGGAGGGCGAGGCGTGCTTGCGCAGGTCGCTGGAACTTGACACGGACTACGCTCTGGCGCGTTGTAATTTGGCATCGCTGGAGCTTAGTCGGGGGAATCGGGCCGGCGCCCACGAACTGCTCGACCCCCTTGACTCGAGGGTTGACTACTCCCTCGAGGAAGCGATTGCGTATCTGCGCACGCGATCGGATGTGGCGCGGGCGGACGGTGACAACGACAAAGCGGATCTGCTGCTGCACTGCATTCTTGCCTACGATCGCGACAACCAGCTTGCGACCGAGCGATTAGCCCAATCCGCGCGACAAATCTCCGGGAAAGCAATGTAACAAAACAGGCGGTAGGCCAGGCCGGCGAAAGCACTTTCAGGGCCGCCGGCTTCGCCGCCGAGGGAGTGTACGTGGTAATTCACATGGTGTATCCTCAGTGCCCAGAGGTGCATTTTCGTAGCCGGGCGTACTCTTGCACCCAATGCTCTCATGGTGCTACCTTGCCGTGGTCAGATCTGATTGCGCGTCGCCCTGCAATATAATCCGCTATCTTAATAGCGCACTGGCTTAACAGCGTGATTGAAGGAGGTCGTATCGTGCAGCAACCGGACCACCCGGTCACACATGATCACGTGCCGGTCACTCCCGTGGTCCATCGGTCACGCGCGATGAACGCCGCGGATCTGATGCCCGAGATTCGGCGCTATATGATGATGCGGCCGGTCCTGTTCGGCACGCTGCTCGTGTTGCTGCTTCTACATTTAATCGCCTCGTCGGTGTTCGATCTCGGAACCCTTATCTTGCTCTTTGGCGTGTATCTTTTGTCCGTTGGCTCCGGAGGCCTGGAAGCGGCGCGGTTGTCGGGCGCCGGCGGCGATCAGCGGCGCCAGGAGCGTTTGGCGGAGGACGCACTGCGACGGGCGGGCCGCTTGCAGAGCCACCTGGATCCATGCACCGCTACCGACGATGTCGTGAACCGAATCCTGGCATCCGGCAATGATCCGCGCAGAATGGTGATCGTGGCCGGGAACGAGGTCGAAGACGCGCTGCGGGCAGTCTACCGCCACTATTCCGAAGCGGAGCGCATGGCAGGTACGTCCAATGGGACTGATCTTCCATTGACTTTCCTGGTGCAAGAATTGATCTGGCGCGGGCTGCTTCCGCCGGATGTCTACGACACCTCGGAGCCTATATTGTCATTGCGCGAAATCGCGACGGCGCCACGGAGTCAGATCGCGCCGTCGGTCGCGACCGATATCGCGCGCGCGACGCAGGCGGTCATACTCAGGGTGCAGTCCCTGGGCATCAAGATTCACGCGAACCGCGTGCCGCTTGCCTGGCTGCGCCACGATCCCAACGCCGGCGACGATCCGGGTGACGACCCGATCGAAAGCCGCGCCGACGAACATGAGATTGACGGTGAATCGCATACCGCCGACGCCGCCTCCCTTGAAGATGGCCAGATTGTCGACGGTGACCGCCTGGAAGCGCCAATGCTCAAGGAACCGGTCGTTTCCGAGGCCGCGAGGCGTGAAGTCCGCCCGCGCCAAAACCTGCCTGAAACGACCGACGCACGCCCGTAGGCAGCGCGACGGCGACAGATCGCGGCTTTCCAGTCCATGGTTTGTCGATCGCCCGCCGGCAGCGGTGGTAGGGAAGAAGCATGACCGGCGCGTTGAGAGCGACACGTCGCTCATTGCGGCGATCGAGCGACTGCAGGCTCTTGTCGGATAAATGGCTCGGTAATCCACTGAGTGCATTGACCGGCGCATTTTAGTACCGTAGTCTCACATCTACCGGGTCCTGCTCCCGGTGAGCCTCAGCGGCACGGTCGGAACATTTTCCCATCCGGAAATCGGTCCGGCCGTGCCCAGCACTGTTACGTAAACGATAAAGATGACCAAGCTGCATAAGTCACTGCAAGCACCGGCGCGGCAGCCACGCGCCCTGACGGTGGCGCCCTTCGAGGGCTTCGATCGGTCGGCGAACCTTGCCGCCCAGCAGGAAATTATAGACGATCAAATCGCCGGCTTCACTGAGGGTGAGCTCAAAGTCATGCTGGCGGTAACGCGAGCTACAAATGGCGGCCAGCGCGAGGCCATCGCCCTGAGCGTACGCGTGCTGTGCAATGGTAACGCCGCCGATATTTTCCCTGGCCGCGGCACGGGCTTATCGCCGCGAACGGTACAGGCTGCCTGCGCCTCCCTGGAGACCGCGGGCTACCTGCGCGTGAATCGCCGCATGGCGCCGGACGGCAGTGGATTGCCGTCGCTCTTCACCCTTCCACTGATTGTGCCGGGCATGCGCGTGCCGGGAGAGTCGATTTCGGCGCGATTCTCGGGCTATGGCGCCGGCCGCAGGGTTCGGCTGCCCCTCCTGGTGTACGATCGCCTGCTTGCCGAGCTATCCGGCGCCGAGCTAAAAGTCTTGCTCTACGTGCTGCGCCACACATTCTGCCTTGGCATGCCGGACGAGGTTATGCCGATGGCCCGTCTGGTGGAGAATACCGGCCTGAGTCTGCGCCACACGCGCCTGGCCGTGGCTGGTCTCACGGCGCGCGGCCTGAGCCTGGTGCAGCACCGGCAGGATGCGGAGCGTGGCAAGCTGCCGTCGCGGTTTGGCGTAAAAGTGATCGGCGAGGCAGCGCCTTTCAGCAGCGTTCCGCCGGCGCCAGGGACCCCGGCGCGGTCGGTGCGGCCTGAGGAGCAGGTGGCTGAGCCGGCGCGGCCCGTGTGGCTCGTCCCCGCGATGGAACAGGCGGCGCCTGCCACGATCGATCGTGTCATCAGCGGCGACGCTGCTCCCGTCGCGGCAGAGCACGCGTCCATCGAGCCCGCTGCCGTTCCGCCAATACTGAGCAT
>JANWHV010000161.1 GCA_025450255.1 Chloroflexota bacterium
CGGTTTCGCCGCGCGATCTCCGCGCGTTCAGAGCCTGTCAGCATCGCGCTCTTGGCGATGGCAGTTCCGTCAATATGGCTCATGTCAGGATGCGACGCCGGCGGCCGGCGCCAGATGGAAGCCGTGGTTGTACAGGTCAGCCACGCGAGAAAGCTCGGCTTCCGTCAGGTCGGTGGTTTCCGATGCCGCCGCGAACTCACGCAGTTGCTCGCCATCGTAAATGTTCGGCAACGTCGACGCGACGGTCGGATCCGCGAGCAGCCACTTGAGCGAGGCCTGACCCAGCGTACGATTGCCGCCCTCGGTGAGGAACCCCAATTGCTCGACCTTTTGCAGACCATCGAGGAGCCACTGGCGCGGCCGATGGCGGCGATGGTCGTTGGGTCCGAACGTCGTCTCGCTGGTGTACTTGCCCTCGAGCAGGCCGCTCGAATGCGTAACCCGAACCAGGAGCCCGGCGCCAATCACCCGCGCCTCGTCGGAAAGCCGCCGTCCAGGCTCTTGTTCGAGAATGTTGTAAATCATGTGCAGAACCGGCACGCGTCTCTTGCGCAACGCGGCAAGTCCCTCGTCAAGCCAGCCAATCGCCGGCCCAAGCGCGGCGCCGTAACTGAGAATCTTGCCCTCGGTTACAAGGTCGTCAAGCACGGCGAACAGGTCATCGCTCTGCACTTCGCTCATGCGGACGTTATGGACCTGATAATTGTCTATGCGGTCAGTTTGCAAACGATTGAGGCTGCCCTCCACTGCCTGGCGTACGAACGTGGGCGTGACATTCTTGGGCAGTTCTTGTTGACCTGTTCTTTCGCCGCCAAATGTTTGCCATTCATAGCCAAACTTCGTGGCGATCACTATCTGATCGCGTTTGCCGCGCAGGCCGCGCTCAAGCATCGTCTCGCCAAGGCCGTTGCCGTAGGTGTCGGCTGTGTCATAGAATGTGATGCCAAGGTCAAACGCTTCACGAAGGAGGCCTATCCCGACCTCCTCATCCGTGATTCCCCACCATTTGGTGGCGACCGTCCATAGCCCGAAGCCGATTTCTGAAACGCGAATCCCCGTGGAGCCTAGCTCGCGATAGCGCATGGAAACCTCCCGCCGCTCTATCCTCACGGGGCACTGAGGTTGGAATGCGGCCTTCCAGTCTGTAAAGTGTCTCTCGCCTGAGTATACCAAAGGCTTGAGTTCCAGCCCGACCGCAAACGCCGACCCTTTACTAACCCAACTGCCGGAGGGCATCATCAGGAAACAGCGAGAAAACCACAGAGGCGGGAGGATACAGTGGCGCGGGAACCCAAGCTGCCGAGTCGCACGATCATCGAGGGTCGAGATCGCGCCGCGGCGCGGTCCTACTATAAATCCATTGGCTTCGGCGATGAGGACCTCAAGAAGCCGATTATCGGCATAGCCAACACCTGGATCGAGACGATGCCGTGCAACTTCCACCTGCGGCGCCTGGCCGCGAAGGTGAAAGAAGGCGTACGCGCGGCCGGCGGTACGCCCATGGAGTTCAATACCGTCGCCATCAGTGACGGTATCACCATGGGCACGGAAGGCATGAAAGCCTCCCTGATCAGCCGCGAGGTCATCGCGGACTCGATCGAGTTATGCGGCCGAGGCTACATGTTTGATGCCATCGTCGCCCTGGTGGGCTGCGACAAAACGATCCCCGGCGCCGCAATGGGCCTGGCGCGTCTCAACGTGCCAGGCCTTGTACTGTATGGCGGCACGATCGCACCCGGAAAGTTCAAAGGCAAGGACATTTCAATTCAAAACGTCTTCGAGGCAGTGGGCGCGAACGCAGCGGGGCGCATGTCCGATGCCGACCTGCTCGAAATCGAGAACAACGCCTGCCCCGGCGCCGGTGCGTGCGGCGGCCAGTTTACCGCGAACACCATGGCCATGGCGCTAGAATTCATCGGCCTGTCCGCCATGTATACCGCAAGCGTGCCGGCCACTGATCCGCGCAAAGACGACGTCAGTTACCGTTGCGGCACTCTGATCATGGACATGCTGCGACGCGATTTGCGGCCTCGGGATGTCTTGACCCGCAAGGCGTTCGAAAACGCGATAGCCGGCGTGGCTACCAGCGGCGGCTCCACGAACGCGGTGCTGCACCTTATCGCCATGGCGCGCGAGATTGGCGTTCCGTTGACGATGGATGACTTTGACGAAATCAGTCGACGTACACCGCTGCTGGTCGACCTCGCGCCGGGCGGTACGTATCTTGCCCTGGATGTGGATCGAGCCGGCGGGATACCGCTTGTCGCCCAACGGCTCGTACAGGCAGGCTTGATGGATGGCTCCCAGATGACGCCGACCGGTCGCACTATTGCGGAGGAGGCTGCCGACGCCGTGGAGACACCTGGCCAGCTGGTCGTCAGATCCCTGGACAACCCGATCAAGGCTTCCGGTGGCCTGGTGATCCTCCGCGGTACCCTGGCGCCGGAAGGCTGCGTGGTGAAAGTAGCAGGATATGAGCGCCGCAAGCATCAAGGCCCGGCCCGCGTCTTCGATCGAGAAGAAGACGCAATGTCGGCCGTGACCGGGGGCAGGATTCTCGCCGGAGATGTGATCGTCATTCGCTACGAGGGACCGCGCGGCGGTCCAGGCATGCGCGAAATGCTCGGCGTCACCAGCGCGGTCGTGGGCGCCGGACTGGGTGAGACTGTGGCGCTGTTGACTGACGGCAGGTTCAGTGGCGCCACGCGCGGGCTGATGGCCGGCCATGTGGCGCCCGAAGCCGCGCACGGCGGTCCAATTGCCGCCGTACTCGAGGGAGACACCATCACAATCGATATCGATAGGCGGCGATTGGACATCGAAATCTCCGAGGACGAGACTCGACGTCGCCTTGAAACGTGGTCGCCGCCCGCGCCGAAATACACCATCGGCGTGTTCGCGAAGTATGCGGCGACAGTGACCTCGGCCGCGGAGGGCGCAATCACCGTGGCGAAGTTCTAGCGCAAGGGCACGAACACGCTCACGCTGTCATGGATGGCTACCGTACCCATCGTGTGGTACGTTCTGCAAGGTCTGCCGCGTGGCGATGTGGCAGACCGTACTAAAGAGTGAAGGAACGAAATATGCCGACGACACCAGAGCGTGCCAATCACCTCAACACCGCTCAGCTGTCGCGTCTCAAAAAGCGGCTTGAGGCCGAGCGAGCCGAGTTTAAGGCCAAAATCGGCGCGGCAAAAGGCTCGGGAGTCGAAGCTCAAGTCGAAGATCCGTTGCTCAGGGAGCCCGAGGACTTCGGCGAGCTTGGGAAGGATATCACGATTGAGGAAACGGAGCTTGCCATCGCGGCGAACGAGCATCGCATTTTGGACCATATCGAGAGAGCGCTTGAGCGCATGAAAGACGGCACCTACGGCCTCAGCGAGATTACGGGCAAGCCGATTCCGTATGAGCGCTTGGAGGCGCTTCCCTGGGCGACCACGAACGTCGAGGATTGAGCGTAGTCGCGCGAATCAACGCCGCCGCGCCGGTGTGATGCGCCGCCACGGCTCAAGTTCATGCTCCGCGCCGAGAAGCGGCACGGGTCGCTTATCCACCCGTATATCTTTACGATGTACTGATGTTCGATCGATAGAATGGTGAAACCATGAGTACGGTGAATGCATTCGGCAAGCGCACCGCCGTACTCGGCGCGGGTGCTCTCGGGCTCACGTTGGCCTATCGGCTGGGCCAACGCGGCGATTCCGTGACGGTGATCGAGCGCGAGCACGAACCGGGCGGCCTCGCCGCCGGATTTCAAGTCGCGTCGCGCGCTGATGGATCACCCGTCTACCTGGAAAAGTTTTATCACCATTTATTTCGCGCGGACCACGCAGCGGTGGATCTCATTCAAGAACTCGGCCTGAGCGATCGGCTCGTGTGGCCATCCCCTGTCTCAACCATATTGCGCGACGGAAGGGTACAGCGCCTCGACGGCGTCCGCGCGCTGCTGCGCCTGGCCGCGCTGCCGCCGATCGACCGCGTGCGCATGGGCGCCGTGCTCGCGTATCTGAAGCTTGAGAAGGGCTTCGAACGGCTTGAGGGCCAAACCGCGGAGGCATGGCTCACCAGATGGATGGGCGGCAACGCCTATAAGGTCTTCGCGGAGCCGCTGCTTCAGCAGAAATTCGGCGAATATAGCGACAAAATAGCCATGCCATGGTTCTGGTCAAGGGTGCATCTCCGTAGCACCGAGTTGGGGTATTTGCTCGGCGGTTTCCAGCAACTGTACGACACGCTTGCCCACCGCGTTCGCGCGCTGGGCGGCGACGTGCGGCTTGGCGCGTCCGTGACCGCGATCGAGGTGCGCCCGGACGGCGGCATCGACGTTTCAGCCAAAGGCGAGCCGCACCGCTTCGACCGCGTAATCTCTACCCTGCCGGCCAGAACCACTATCGGATTGACAGAGGACATCGACGAGCAGTTCGCGCGCAAGTACGGGGGCGGAGTGGCGCTGAGCGCCCACTGCCTTGTACTGGAAATGAATCGTAGCCTGACGGACGCGTACTGGATAGCCATAAATGATCCTGGCTATCCGTTTCTGGCAGTGGTCGAGCATACAAACTATATCCCTCCCTCTGAATACGGTGGCAAGCACCTGCTGTACATCGGCAACTACCTGCCGCCGCGGGATCCCCTGTTCGCTCGGACCAAGGAAGAGTTGCTGTCAACCTTTTTGCCGTATCTCCGCCGTATCAATCCGGACCTTCAAGAGTCCTGGGTCACGGCAGTATACTCCTTCTCGGCGCCGTTCGCGCAACCGATCGTGACGACGAGTTTTCGCGGCGAGATGCCGCCGCACAAGATGCCGGTGCCTAACCTGTATCTCGCGAATATGTTTCAGATTTACCCACAGGATCGCGGCCAGAACTACAGTATCACGATGGCCGAGCGCATAGTTCGCCTACTGGAGCGCGAAGCCAGGGATCGTGCGTGAGACGATCTTGGGGTCACGCTGAGGGCCAGTCACCACAGGCATCCAGGGATCCATGCAATAGTCCAGGTCGCTCGCTAGCCACCCTCGCCTACCGCCGAGACGCTCAAATCCGATCCTTCATTGGGCTGGCTCTCAGTGATCCGCACCGTGATGAATTGGTCACCCCTGTGCCAGGATCCGTGTGGGCGCATACCGGCGCCTCCAATGCGCAGCAGCGAACGATCGGCGGTACGCGGCGGTATACGCAGCCGCTTGGGTCCGCGCAGGGTCGGAACCTCGATCGAGCATCCGTGCTCCGCGTCTTGGGGGCTCAATGGCAAGGACATCAGAATATCGATGCCGCTGCGCTGTAGCACCTGGTCGGGCTCAACCTCGACGCGCAGGCGAAGATCGCCTCTAGGTCCATTCCGCGGCCCGGTATCACCATCGCCCTTAAGCGCCAACACCGTGCCATGTTCCACGGCAGGGGGAATGGCGACTATCAGGGCCGTCGATCCGCGCCGTCTTCCCGATCCAAGACAATTCGGACACGGCGGCGTGCTGATAACGCCGCTCCCCTGACAACGGGCGCATTCCTCGCCGCCGGTGCGCGTATTTCCCGTGCCAAGGCATTTTGGACAGCGTATGCTGGTGCCGCCCTCCGCGGTCCCAGAACCAACGCACACGGCGCAAACCTCGCGACGCATCACCTCGACTGGAACCTCCACCCCAAAGGCGGACTCGCGCAGCGATAGGGTGACGGTGAGATTGACATCAGCGCCGCGCAACGCGCCTCGCCCCGGCACGCCAGTTGACCCGCCAGTGGGGTTTCGCGCGCGCGTGCCGGCCGGTGCACGGCGCGATGCGTCGTAGTCGCGCCGCCGGACTGGGTCGCTCAGAACGGCGTGAGCATGCGCGATTTGGGCAAATCGTCGCGCCGCGTCGTGAGCCCGATTCACATCAGGATGCACCAGGCGCGCCAACGATCGAAATGCCCGGCGCACCTCGTCGGCGTCCGCATTGGGCGCGATACCCAATACGTCATAAAGATTACGGCTGCTCAACACTGCGTCCCCGTTCATATACCCTCAATTGTACAATCGCCGCGTTCCGTCCGGCTTGAAAATGAATAGCCTCGACCACTGGTACCATGAGAATGCGCATCGTGCCAAAGCCTGGCCGTCGATCGTGCCCGCGGTCGGATCGAACGCATTACGTTTGTCCCGCGGTTACTACGAGGAGAATCCAATGGAGATGCTCTCACATAGCGCCGCGCAATTGCAGCCGGCCTACTGGCCGGTTACTACGAGGAGAATCCAATGGAGATGCTTTCACAAGCCCAGCGCGACGCACGCGTGATCACCACGGAGAGGAAAGAAGTCCGCGTGGGCGATTTGCTTGGCCAGCCGATCGTGCTGGCATTTTTCCCCGCCGCCTTCACTCGTGTCTGCACCGCCGAACTATGCGGACTTCGAGATGGCATGGCGCGGCTGAACGACCTCGACGCCAAGGTTTTCGGCATAAGCATCGATCTGCCGATGACCCTCCAGGTGTTCGCGGAACAGAACGGACTGAACTTTCCGCTGCTGTCAGATTGCAACAGAGAGGCGATTCACGCCTTCGACGTGGCCTGGCCGCTGCTGTCCGGCGTGATCCGCGATACCGCGAACCGTGCCGTGATTGTCGTCAGCGCTGAAGCCGGCGTGGTGTATCGTTGGGTCGCCGAGGCGCCAAGCAACCAGATTCCGTTCGATGCGGTATATGATGCCGTGGCGACCGCGCGCGGTGGATAGCGCGCCACATCGGCGGCCGTCCGCCGCGAAGCGGAAATCGTCCTACTTGCGGAACGCGGCGGATCAGGTTATTCTAACGGCGTGTCTTGGCGCCTCTGCCTTGCACCGGGTTCCAATCGCGAACTCTGACACTTCGCGCGGCTCGCGCGAGTTCAGCAGGAGGTACGATGGCGCTGGCGCAGCGGAAACACGTCGTTGGCTTGCCGCTTCTGGTTGTGGCGGCGCTAACCGTATCCGCCTCCCTGTCGCCGGCCAAGGCATCGCCTCTCAAAGTCAAGGACCTCGCCGGATGTGCCGCGGTTCCTCCGCCGACCGCGCCCAGCACGCTGGCGGGCCATCCATACCTCGCGCTCGCCTTTAGCGCGCTATCCCGCGACCGCGCGCGCTTTGCTGGATTGGGCGCCTTGCGACACAGCCCCGAGCTGAGCGCGGTGGCCGAGGCGCACTCGCTCTATATGGCGTCGATTGGAAGCTGGTCGGACGGAGATCCGGCCGGTTGGATCCTCACGCGGGTCCGGGCGGCCGGGGTCGATGCCACGTATGCCGGGCAAAACGTCGTCACCGCGAACGGAGCAACCGTCGCGCAAGCCGTTCAAAATGGCGAGGCATTCTTTGGCCGCGAGGCGGCCGGCGGCGGCCCGCACTGGGACAATATTACGAACCCGAACCATCACTTTGTAGGCATGGGAATCGCGTTGCTTGGCGGTCCGGGAAATTACACAATCTATCTCACGCAGGTCTTCGCCGACGCGGGCGGCTGCGCGGCGGCTGCGACGGATACATACTCCGCCGCGAGTACCGCGTCCGCCGCCCCGCGTGTCGGCAGCACCGTGCACCCGATTGTCGATTCGCTGCAACTGCGTTCGGAGCCAGGAGGCATGGACATCCAAACCTTGCATGGCAGCGACCGGCTGCAGCTTGTGTCCGTCCACGGAAACTGGGCGCAAGTCGACGTGCTCGCGGCGCGGATCTATGGCTGGGTCTATGTCCCGATGCTGGCCCACGGCTAAAGTACCGGCCTAGCTTGCCTCGAAGACGCGCATCGCGAGTCCGGTGGCCGGCTTGGGATAGAAATACGTTGACTTCTGCGGCATTACCGAACCGGCGCGCGCAATCTCCAGCATTTGACTGACCGGCGTCGGCGTCAACAAGAGTCCAAGCTGATGCGTGCCAGAGCGTATGGCGTCGGCCACTTCCCCTACGTCACGGGTATAATTGACGTTCGTCTCAAGGTCGGGCGATTCGGCCCCAAGTCCCAGGCCGCGATCGAGTATCAGGGTTTGCGCGAGCCAAACGTCAAGATCGCGGAGCGCCGCGGATTCAGGCAAATCAGCCAGGACGTTTTCCTTCGGCTCCAGCACCATCGCTTGATTTGGCGCCGCGCCAAGCAGCACGAGCCGATGGCCAGATCCGCGCCCCCTGAGCGCCGGCAGTAGGCGCTCCACAAACCTTGGAAATGCAGCTTTGTCGGCCGGCATATCCGTTACCGTGACGTCAAATGTCTCCTGGAGCCGTTCCGCCAGCCCGGCCAACAACTCAGTCGGGACGCCTCGGATAAGGCGGTGCGTCGGCAATACTATCAAGCCAGGATCAGCCGCGTCCGTGAGCACCATCAGCACGAAGTCGCGCGGACCCACGTCGCGTGGTCCGCTTTGC
>JANWHV010000162.1 GCA_025450255.1 Chloroflexota bacterium
ACCTGAGACACCAGCGAGCCGCGAAGGGCGGAGATGATGCGCGATATCTTGCGAAATATGGCACGGCGGAAGACACGGACGGGGCTGACGATCCTCGGCATCGTGATCGGCCTCTTCACCCTTACCGTGATGGGCGCCATGGCCAAGAAGATAAACCAACTGGTCGGCGGCGGCCTCGCCTTCTATGGCGATCACGGGACCGTCACGCAGGCCGGTACCGCCATGGGCGCCATGCCGATCGCCACGGCGCGCGCCGCGGACCTGCAACGGGTGCCGGGGGTCGGGGCGGTGGTCCCTGAAGTGCAAATGATGCTGAAGACCGATAGCGGAGCCGGCGATCGTGCTGGCGGATGGCCGACCAGGGCCCTGGACAGCAAGCTGAGCGAGCAGGTGATCGGATTGATGCGCGAGCTGAACCAGGAGACGGGCCAGACCTTCGTGATCGTCTCCCACGATCCGATCGTCGCCGCTCAGACCGATCGCACGATTCATCTCGCGGATGGCCGGGTGGAACGCGACACGCCGCGCGTGCGTGACGGCCGGCATCTGGCCGCGGTGCCCACGCTTGCGGCTGCAGGGTGGTGAGGCCGGCCCGCCGGTTTCTTCTTAACGTTCTTGACGATCTTTACGATGTGGCGGATACAGGGATAAGCGGCAAAACGCCGGTGCCGCGAAACACTTTCCGGTGGCCGACCTGGCGCGGGATGGAGTGGCAGTGTGAGCGGACATTTACGCGAAGGCACGCGTTATGTGTACCCGATCTTCCAGTTTGTGCCCTCCCCCGAACAGGGCGAGACAGCTATCGTTCGCCATCTCGACACTGTCCTCGATGCGCTTGGCAGCCGCTCGTCCTAGTGGAAGGCTCGATTCCTTGTTACACTGGCGCCTGAGCTTGGCGGGAAGACGCCAAGGTGGATCCTTCATGCCACGCAAACCGATGCCGTGCCCGCCCAGTTATGGACACTGATTCCAGAAAAGGCTATATTCCACATCATGTGGAATAAGGATATTTCTGGAATACTAGCGCGACAAGAACTCACGGAATCGGCCGTGGCTGCCGCCGCATTCGCGGCCCTTCAGGGCTGCCTACCAAAGCCCTGGCGCCTGGAAGTTGATGAGGGCAGCTTCGAGAAGCAAAGTATTGACGCACGCTGGATACTGCGCGCGCCGGATCGAAGCCGGGCATTGCTCGACATCGAGGCAAAACGGCGGCTCGATCCAAAAGACGTGAAGCCCATCACCGAGGCGATGCGGCGACGCAATCCAAAGGGTAACTACTTTGTAACGGCGCCGTTTCTCAGCCCGCGTACACGCACCCTCCTCAGGGAGACAGCCTCCGGATACGCGGATTTGACCGGAAATCTGTTCCTCAACTTGACTGCTCCCGCGATACTGATAGACACCATGGGCGCCAACGCCGATCCGTGGCGAGAACGGCGTCCCGTGATGTCGCTCAAAGGCCCGGCGGCGGGGCGAGTCGTCCGTGCCCTATGCGATTTCCGGCCACCATACGGCATCGTGGAGCTGGCACGCCGCAGCCAAACGCCCCCCTCGTCCGTCTCAAGAATCGTCGCCTTGCTTGAGCGCGAGGCACTTCTTACCCGTGCCACCCGAGAGTCAGTTAACAGCGTGGATTGGAAGTTGCTTCTCCAGCGCTGGACCCACGATTACTCATTCATGCGCTCCAACACCGTAACCAGGTGGCTGGCGCCACGGGGTCTGGACATGCTTCGGCAAAAGCTCCGCGCCGCGGACTGGAATTACGCCGTCACAGGCTCACTCGCCGCGCATACAGTCGCGCCATACGCGTCCGCGCGGTTGGCCGCCGTCTACACCTTGAATACTACCCAGGCGGCTGAGGAGTTGGGTCTGAAGCGTATGGACACAGGTGCGAATGTACTGCTCGCCGAGCCGTTTAATCCGGTGGCCTTCGATCGTACGACTATCCATGAGGGCGTGACGTATGCCGCCCTTCCACAAGTGGCTGCTGATCTGCTGACCAGCCCTGGCCGAGGCCCGACAGAGGGCGATGAGTTAATGCAATGGATGGAGGCACACGAAGATGGCTGGCGCCATTGATCCGCAATATGTGCTGGCTCGCCGTGTCCTTCTGGATGCGCTCGACGCTCTCCGCGATCATCGGAATGCCATTGTTCTTGTCGGCGCTCAGGCAGTGTACCTGCATACGGGCGAGTCGGACTTGGCGGTAGCGCCCTTCACCCTGGACGCGGATCTCGCGATCGATCCCCAGAAACTCAAACCGGATCCCAGGCTCGCCGAGGCCATGGCACAAGCCGGCTTCTCAACGGCGGCAAACACCATTGGTATATGGAAAAGCAATCGGGACAATGTCAGCACGGATTTGCTGGTGCCCGAGGCAGTAGCAGGCGGCGGTCGGCGAAGCGCGGATCTCGGCGTGCATGGGGATCGTGTGGCCCGAAAAGTCAAAGGTCTGGAGGCCGCGCTGGTCGACAAATCAATTATGCGCATCGCGGCGCTTGATAAGAACGACGATCGAAGCTACGAAGTTATGGTCGCGGGTCCGGCAGCGCTGCTCATCGCTAAGGCCCACAAGTTATACGAGCGGCGGGAAGTCGTGAATCGTCGCAAGAACAAAGACGCGCTCGACGTGTATCGCCTGCTTCAAGCAATCGAGACGGAGGTATTGGCACACACTATCAGTGCGCTATGCGCTGATCCGAGGGCGATAAGCTCTACACAAGAGGCACTCGAATACCTCAGTGAACTTTTTGCGTCACCTCAGGCTCAAGGGTCACAGATGGCCGCATCGGCAGTAGAGGGACTGGACGATCCGGACGTCGTCGCGAACGCCTGTGTCGCGCTTACCGCGGGCCTGCTCGAATCAGTGCCCGCGCATAGGTGAAATGCGCGTCGTCCGGCGCACCGCGCAATCCGGCATCCGCGGGAACAATGACGGTGTGCCCATGTGGCGGGCCTGCGAGGATCTCCGGCAGCAGCTTGCTGTATGCGCAGTCGCCAAGACAGAGCCGGAGGCTCTACCTCGTAGCCCTTCACCTGGAGGCGCTTCCGGTCCTCGCGCAGCTCCTGGTCTACCAGGTCGTGATGCTCCGCATAATAATAGAGCGCCTCGGCAACCTGCGCCGGCGGCATGTCAAGATCAGCCGCCGCCTATTCTGGATTGAGATGGTTGGCGCGCATCGTCGCCACCATCTGGCCCACGGTCATACTCCGACCCCGCAGCCAGAGCTGACGCCGCCAGGGATGCGGACGCGATTCAAGGTGCTTATAGACGATCATTTCGATTAATTCTGTTACGTACTTATATTGCACTTGAGGATAGTTGCGGCTATAGTCAAGAACAAGCCCGACAGGAGGAGTGTCTTTCATGCGTGCAGTCGCCGAACGCGAACCAGTCAGCGCTCGTAGCGCGGCCGATGTTCAGTCCCTGAGAGATATTGAGCGCCTGCTCGCGCAGGCTCCGGCCCATCGTACCCAGTTGGTGGGGTCCGATGGCGTGACATTGGATATGCCCGAGCCACTATATGTAGTCTTGCGGCAAATTGTCCCATACCTGCTACGTGGTGATGCTGTGTCGCTTGTCCCCGTACACCGACAGATGACGACACAGCAGGCGGCTGACTTCTTGAATATGTCGCGGCCGCATTTGGTGAAGCTGTTGAGGGATGAAGTTATTCCACATACACTCGTGGGTACTCATCGCCGCGTCTACTTCCGCGATGTGCTTGAATATAGGCGTCGCCGCGATGCCGAACGGCGCGAGGCGCTCGATGAGATGACGGCGCTAGCCGAGGAATTCGGCGTCTATGACTGATTGTGGCACGTACCCGGTTTGATCGTCGTACTCGACGCGTGCGTTCTGTATCCGGCATCTCTCCGTGATACATTGCTCCGCGCCGCCATGCGCGACCTCTATCGGCCCCAATGGAGCGCCGAGATCTTGGATGAGGTGACGCGCAATCTCCGTGATGTCCGAGGCCTGAGCAACGATCGAACTAACCGGCTTACGGCAGCCTTACGTTTGCACTTCGGTGAAGCAGAGGTATCGGGATACGAAAGCCTCATGCCCACTCTCACCTGTCATGAAAAAGACCGGCCGTGTTCTTCCCGAGCGGTTCGGTCGGCGGTTAGCGCTACACCCCAAGCTCACCCGCGCTCGCGGCGCACAACAGCCGATCCAGGCAGTCGGACCAGCCTTGCACGTGCTCGTCGCGGGCCCGTTCGGTGGTGAATCTCTCGTGCCGCACCGTCACCTCGGCCTGGGCTCCCCGCTCGCCGAACGCCACCGTCACCAACATCTCGCCTGCGTCGGCCTCCTCCCATCTCCAGGTGTACACCAGCCGCGCGGGCGGGCTCGCCTCGCGGAACGCGCCCGACACCGCCAGCACCCCCAGGTCAGGCAGATCAATGGTGCGGAATCGCCAGCGCCCGCCCGGACGCGCGTCCACCTCGTAGGCCGTATCGAAGCGCGCCGGCCACCACCAGCGCGCCAGCACCTCCGGCGCCGTCCAGGCGCGGAACACCGCCTCGCGCGGCGCGGCGACGATTCGGCTCAACGTGAGCACCGTTGGGGGGCGCTCGTCATCGGTCATCTGCCGTCTCCTATATAAGGCGCGAGGCTGCCGTGTTGAAACCCTTCACGCCCCATCCCCGCGCGGTCCGCAGCCCTCATCATTCCTGTCATTCCTCCGCATGCTCCCGCGAAAGCTGCTCCGCCGCCATGCCCGCCGCCAGCAGCGCCACCAGCGCGGTGAGCTGTGCCACCGCCGCGACTTCCGCGCCCAACGGAATCGTCAGCACGGCCAGCAGAGCCGTCACCAGCCGCCAGCGCGCCCGCCCTATATTGAGCGAGCGGCGGAACAGCACGTCCGCCAGCATGAAGAGCGCCACGCCGCCGCCCAGGGCGATCGCCTGCGCCAGGCTGAGATCCGCGGCAGCATGGCCGATTGCCCTCCGCAACCCGGAGGCGACGGCGATGATCCCCAGCAGCATCAGCAGGTGCCAGTAGCCGAAGGCCACCAGCGCCAAGTGGGGCCGTCGATCGGCCGTCGCCTTGCTCAGCGCCTCCTCAGCCCGTCGATCGTCGCCGCCAAAGTACGCCCACCACAGGCAGGCATTGAGCAGCAGTCCCAACACCGCGATACCCGCCAACTCGGCGTCGACCGGCGCGCCCAGGGCGCCGCTGCCCACCGCGACGACCGACTCGCCGATGGCGATGATCACCACCGACCCGTGTCGCTCCACGAAGTGCGTGGGGAGGACCACGAAGCCGCTGTCCCCGGCCATAAGCGGTGTGAACCACTCCAGGGCCACCGCCAGCGCCAAGAGTATGTGTTGCGCCCGGCCGCCGCTGACCCCGGCCAGCAACACCAGCAGCGCGGAGACGAAGTTGAAGGGCGCGAGGCGCAGAATGGCGCGCACGGCGCTCTCGGCGGGAGTGCGCGTGAACAGCGCCGCGTGTATTGCCACCACCGCGAGGTAGGCCAGCCCGAAGGCGCGTCCGCTGTCGGTGAAAGCGCGCGGGATGGCCAGCGCCAACACCAGGAAACCCGCCATGCCGCCGAGCAGGGCCATGCGGCGTTTGGCGCTATTAGGGGCCACCGCATTGGTGAGCCAGCAGTAACCGCCATACATCCACCAGATCACGCCCAGCATCAGCGATACCCGCAGCAACCCGAGCGCGTTCGGCTCATTGAGCAGCACCGTGGTGAGCTGGGTGATCGCGAAGACGAATACCAGATCGAAGAACAGCTCAAGCGTGGAGACGCGAGGAGCCTCGGCGCCCGGCGGGCCGTAATCGGGCACGGGATGGGGCGCGGGCGGCGTTCCTGGCAGGGTCACTTGGCATGCCCTTTCCAGGGGGCAGGCCGTGTCGCTTCACACAACGTCGTTCCGGCCCGTGTCATGGCGGCGCCCCCATCCGCAGCCCACGCCCCCGGTGTTTCGGCGTGGTCCGCAGCCCACGCCATCCCTACCTGCAAACGATCTCCGTGTCTCCGTGTCTCCGCGTCTCCGCGTCTCCGTAGTGAAAACCCCACGCACCCCCACCCGATCCGCGGCCCACGCCACTCCCACCCGGCTTTAGCCGGCATTTCCTGCCATGACCATTCCATTCATGGTCAGGCATGGCAAAAGATCTCCGTGGTGAAAACCCCTCACGCCCCCAACGCCTCGCCACTCGCGCCCGGCTCCTTGATACCGAGCGCCACGACCAGGCCGACCAGCGCCAGCACCCCGGCCGTGACCAGAAATACCGATCGGATGCCCAGCGAGCCGGCGATCAGGCTACCGCTCAACTGGCCCAGCGCTTGCCCCGCCGCGTTGGCCCCCGCGCTCAGGCCGATCGCCGCGCCGCGCCATTCCGGCGGCGTGCCCAGGCTCAGGATGGTAGTCGAGGTCGCCAGCATGCCGCCCAGGGCCAACCCCTCCAGCCCACGCAGGATGTAAAGCTGGTTGACGCTGGAGGCGAATGACTGCGGCACGTTGAGCAGCGCCGCGCCCAGGATGGCGCCGATCAACACCAGCCGGAAGTGGCCGCGGCGATCCATGAAGCGGCCCGCGATCACCGCCGTGACCGCGCTGCAGATACCGGCGACGGAGAACACGTTCCCGGCCAGCGCCGCCGCGTTTTTGGCGTTGCCACCCAGGTCCTGCACGAAGATCGGCAAAACGGGGGCCACGACCTGGGCGCCAAACTGCACGGCGCATACCACGACGATCACCAGCGCAAGCTGCCGGTTCGCGAAAATGGCGCGCGCGTCCGTCCGCAGGTTCCGCCGCGGCATGTCGCGGTGTGCCGCCACCGGCGTGAAATCCTCTTCCACGAAGAACATCACGATCAGCGTGGCGATCGCCAGCAGCGTGGCCGCCACCAGGAAGGTGGTCTTGAAGCCGACCCGCACGTCAAGCTGCCCGCCCACTAGCGGGCCGATCGAGTTGCCGGTGAAGATCGCCGTCTGCATCAAGCCCATGGCGAAGCCGAGCCGTTCGCGCGGCACCATCGCCGCCACCAGCGCCATCGAGGCGGCTACGCTGCCGGTCAAAATGCCCTGCAGGATGCGGATCACCAGCAGCTCTTCGGGGTTCCGCACCACGATCATCAGGCCGATCAGAATCGCGCCGCAGCCCATGGCGCGCACCACCATCACCTTGCGGCCATAGCGGTCGGAGACCGAGCCCCACAGCGGCGCGAAAATGGTGAGCGCGATCGTGGTGCCGGCGTACAGCAGGCCCGACCAGATCAGCACGGCATGGCGATCGTGTACGCCCAGATGTTGGACATAAAGGGGAAGGAATGGATACACGAAACTGAAGCCGACAATCGCCAGAATCTGCGCGGTCCAGTTTGCCCACAGCACGCGCTGCCACGATTTGTTCATTCCCCCAGTGTACGTGCCTGGCCTGGGGCGAGGGGGCCGGCGATCCTGTAGTGCCCAACAGCATGTTTGCCGTCCCGGCCCGCCCAGTCTCGCTGCCGCCAAGCGCGCTGGACCACGCCATCAGCGTACACCAGTTGGCGCGGCGCTTCGACACGATCACCGCGGATGACCGGACGGTCTCAATCGAGCTGCGCCGCATTGCCGATGAAACGGCTGGTAATGGCGTGGGTATCGGCATGTGGTGGCAACCGGCGCCCGCGCAATAATCGCACCGGCGACGAACAGAAGCCGTCGTTGCGCTACCACACCGGCCGCGCGCGGCGGGCGCGGGCATCCTCGGCGCCGCCATAGATTTCGGTAAACGCTCTGAGCGCCGCGCGCATGGCCGATGCCTCGGCCATGCCGATCTGGGCCGCGAACTCGGCCTCGATCTCGCCGTTGATACGGATGGCGGTCTCCATGGCTTTTTGGCCCTGCTCGGTGAGGCGGATGATCTTGGCGCGGCGATCGTCAGGTACCGGATGCCGCGCCGCCAGGCCGCGCGCCTCCATGTGGTCGACGATCTTGATCGTGGCCTGCTTGGAGATGCCCAGGATCTGGGCTAGCTCGGTGCTGGTCCGGCCCTCGCCGCGCAAGGCGCGGAACATATAGCCGTCCGGCGGCCGGAGGCCGGGGAAACCGGCCGCCGCGAGCCGCGCCGTAAGCTGATCGATGGCGCAGCGGTAGGCGATAGCCAGCAGGATCCCCAGGTCCGGCCCTTCCGCGGACGGGCGCCCGCGGCCAGCGGCCACTTGCGCCTTCCTGGTATGGGGTGTCGCGCTAGCGGTGCTCAGTACCGGCGCTTGATCTGGCCCCGCTGCCTGCTCGTCGACGGCTTGCGGCTGGCTCTTCCGCGTCTTCCGCTTTGACTTTGCCACGGATCTTACCTCCCGCGCGGCACTTGCAATCACCTTTTCCCTATTATATACTCGTTGATAGTCAACTATAGTTGACTATCAACGTGTAGTACAACGGAGTAGCAAGATGGCGGTCATTTACGCGGATAGCGCGCCCCAATTCAACCTCGAAGGGACGGTGATTACTGGGCTTGTCTCGCCTAGCCGCGGCTCAACTGAGATCAGCGCCTGGAAGATCCGCCTGGATCCTGGGATCAGCGTCCCCCCGCATGTCCTGAGCAATGAGGAGGTGTTCGTCGTGCTGGCAGGCGAGGCCGTCGCCAGCGTCG
>JANWHV010000163.1 GCA_025450255.1 Chloroflexota bacterium
CACTTTCTATCTCACCACGCCTATCTATTACGTTAACGCGGAACCAAGTTGCGGGAGCGCCTACACCACGGTGGTAGTGGACGCCATGACGCGCTATCAGCGCCTATTCGGCAAGGACAGCAGGATGCTGACCGGCACCGACGAGCATGGCGACAAAGTAGCGCAGGCCGCGACGGCCTTCGGCGTCTCGCCATATGAGTATGCCACCCGCATAAGCGATATTTTCCGCGCCACCTGGCCGCAACTCGGTATCGAGAGCGACGATTTCATCCGTACCACCGAGCCGCGCCACATGAAGGTGGTACAGCGGATCGTGCAAACCGTCTACGACAAAGGCGAGATCTACTTCGGCGAATACGGCGGCCTGTATTGCTATGGCTGCGAGCGCTTCTACACCGACAAAGAGCTGGTGGACGGTAAATGTCCGCAACACCACACCGTGCCGACCTACATCAACGAGAAGAACTATTTCTTCCGCATGAGCAACTACCAGGAGTGGCTGATCCGCCTCCTGGAGGACCATCCCGAGACGGTGCGCCCCGACCAGTACCGCCGCGAGGTGCTGGGCTTCCTGCGCGAGCCGCTCGAAGACCTGTGCATCTCCCGCCCGACCGCTCGCCTGACCTGGGGGATCCCTCTGCCCTTCGACCCGAGCTACGTCACCTACGTCTGGTTCGACGCGCTGATTAACTACGTCTCCGCGCTTGACTATCCAGATGGCGATCTCTATGAAAAATATTGGCCGGTGGCCCAGCATGTCATTGGCAAGGACATCCTCAAGCCACACGCCGTCTACTGGCCCACCATGCTGCAGGCGGCGGGCATCCCCATCTATAAGCACCTGAACGTGCACGGCTACTGGACGATGGGCGGCCAGAAGGGGTCGAAGTCAGCCGCCGCGGACACCGCCGCCTCACTGGCCGAGGCCATGGCGCTGTTCCGTAAGCCGCTGGAACTGGCCGATCGCTTCAGCGCGGATGGCGCGCGGTACCTGCTGCTGCGCGAGATGCAGTTTGGCCAGGACAGCGAGTTCAGCCCGGAAGGCCTGGTTCGCCGCTATAACGCGGACTTGGCGCACGACCTGGGAAACCTGGCGAACCGTGTGATAAACATGACCAACCGCTACCTGGGCGGCATCGTCGCCGACCCGCCGGGCGAGAACGATGTCGATCGCGACCTGCGCGACGCGGCGATCGCCACCCCGGACGCCGTACGCGCCGCCGTGGACGCCATGCAGCCACACCAGGCCATTCACGAGGCGATCGCCCTGGTGAAACGGACCAACGGCTATCTGGAGCAAAAAGCGCCCTGGTCCGCCGCCAGGGCCGGCGACATGGAGAGCGTGGCCACCACACTCTACTACGCGTGCGAGGCGCTGGGCATCGCGGCGACCCTCCTCAGCCCCGCCATGCCCACCAAGATGGCCGCGCTCCGCGCCGCGCTGTCCCTCCCCGCGCAGCCGCGCATCGGCGGCTGGGGCCACCTGGAGCCCGGCGCCACGCTCGGCGCCCTGCCGATCCTATTCCCGAAGATCGAGGAATAATCGCTAATGGTGATCGTCGCGCCACTTAAGGGCTTCCCGGATAGGCGCGCTGTCCCTGTCCGCGCAGTCGCGTTTCAGCGGCAGGGGCCAACGGCAGCGTGACGCGGAAGACGCTGCCTTGCCCTACCATGCTTTCGGCGCTTATCGTGCCGCCATGCGCCTCAACCACGTATCGAGCGATGGCCAATCCCAGGCCGCTGCCCCCCGCCGCACGGGAACGGGCCTTGTCGACACGGTAGAAGCGCTCGAAGATCCGTTGCAGGTGCTCGGGCGGGATGCCGACGCCCGTATCGCGCACGATGAGGTATGCCTGGCCGTCGCCACTGTGCAGCGCAATCTCCGCGCCACCCTCATCCGTGTAGCGGGCGGCATTGCCGAGAAGATTTGTCACCAACTGCGTGAGATGGCCGGGATCGCCGATTACCAGTATGCCTGGCTCGATATGCAACACCAGGCGTAAGCCCTTGATCGTAAACAAGCCTTCGCTCTGCATCGCGGCCCGCCGCAGCACATCGTCCAGATCCACAATTTCACGGCTTAGCTCTACATGGCCGCTATCGGCGCGGGCCAAAGTCAGTAGATCCTCGACGATACTGGTCATATGATTGACCTGCTCCTGCACGGTGCCAAGCGTGGCCTCGTATGCCTCGGGCGCACGGCGCCGGCGCAGGGCAATCTCTACCTCGCCCTGCAGTACCGTCAACGGCGTGCGTAGCTCGTGCGAGGCATCGGCGGTAAACTGGCGCTGCCGCGAAAACGTCTCCTCCAGGCGGTCGAGCATGGCATCGAAAGTGCTGGCTAGCCGACCCACTTCGTCGTCACGCGGCGGCAGATCTAGGCGCTCATGCAAATCCCCCGCCCCGATGCGCCGCGCCGTGCGAGTGATACGATCGATTGGCCGCAACGCGCGGCCGGCCAGAAAAGCGCCGCCCGCGCCGCTTACCAGAACCAGGATCGGCACGGCCAGAAGCAGCGCGGTAAGCACCCGGCCGAGCGTTGCATCCGCGCCCTCGCGCGGCCCCGCCACCTGTATGATGAACGGCCGGCCGGCATCATCGCGCACCGGTGCCGTATAGAGGCGCAGGTTGTCGGGAGCGGAGGTCAGGCCTGCCGCCCCGGCCATGGCGCGCCGCACCGCGCCGGTATCCGGCTGTACGCCGCTCGGGACGATATGCCGCGGTTCCAGGAGCCTGCCGTGGCGGTCGAAGACGAAGACATCCCCATCGCCCAGCCCCACCGGCGCGCCGTCCATCTGGAATTGTACGCCCTCGTTGGTGAGGGTAGTTACGGCGACGAGCTGCGCGGCACGGTTCTCCAGCGTTGTATCCACTCCCGCATAAAGGGCATCGCGCACCTCCAGATAGGCGAACGCCGTGAAGCCAAGCAAGACCAGCAGTACCAGGGCGCCATACAAAAGAGTGAGGCGCAGGCGCAGCGAGATGTTCGGCAACCAGTGCCGGGTAGCGCACATCTAGGACTCTCGTGCCACGTAGCCGACCCCGCGCACGGTGTGAATCAATTTTGCCTGTCCCGGCCCCTCAATCTTGCGGCGCAAGTAGCCTACGTACACGTCGATCACATTCGACTCCGTGTCGAAACTCATGTCCCAGCAGTGCTCGCCGATCATGGCGCGTGTCAGCACTCGCCCCGGACGTTCGAGCAGATAGTCGAGCAGGGCATACTCGCGGTTCGACAGATCGACCAGGCGGCCACCCCGCCGCACCTCGCGCGTGATGGGATCCAGCTCCAGGTCCGCGATATGCCGGATCGGACGCTTATCCAGATTCTGGCGACGCTGCAAGGCCCGTAGGCGTGCCAGGAGCACGGCAAACGCGAAGGGCTTGGTCAGGTAGTCGTCGGCACCCGCGTCCAGGCCGGCCACGATATCGTCGGCGCCGTCACGCGCCGTCAACATCAAAATCGGCGTCGAGTTGCCCTGCGTCCGCAGCTGCCGGCAAACTTCAATGCCGTTAAGCCGGGGAAGCATGACGTCCAGCACCAACACATCGTAGGGGTTGACCTCGGCAAGGCGTAGCCCTTCGTCGCCATCACCAGCCACGTCGACGGCGTGCTGCTCCTCTTCCATCCCCCGCCTGATGAATGAGGCTATCCGCGCTTCGTCCTCGACCAGCAAAATACGCATGTGCCGCCAGGTCCGCTAGATTCGTCGTCTATCCATGCCACATCTTAGCCCTTCCTTCATAAGTTGGCGATGAGGCCCAGGTGAGAAACCTCTTACTTTCTCGCCGAAGTTAAGGGAATCCTCATGTTCACTTCACGTCCCTCTTAGCTTCGCCTCCTATGCTGGCAACAACGATCGCGCCCGATCGGACGATAACAACATGCATATCAAGGAGGCTCAACGTATGGCCCTTCGATCCTTGGTTACTCGGCGATGGGCGTCGCTGTCGATGGCCCTGGTCGCCATGTCTATTGTCATCGCCAACCCCACGCCTGCCGCGGCGGCGCCCGCGCGCGGCGACATCCCCGATAGCGCAACCTATCTCGTATTCACGACCCCCCATTACAGCGTGGAATACATCGAGGGCTGGGGCCGACGGACTCGCGGCAGCGCTACCACGTTCGCCGACAAGGATAGCCTGGAGCAGGTGGTGCTGGCGTCCACTCCGCGCGGCAGCCTTCAGGCGTTCGTTCGTGGCCCGGAACTGGCCGCTCTGCGTCGCGCCCACGCCACAAGGATTACCAGTCCACGCGCGGTGAATCTTCGCGGCGGTCACGGCTGGTACCTGCAATACACAATTCCCTCCGCCGCCGATCCAGTGACCGGGAAAGTGGTCCCGCTGCTGGTGGACCGCTATTACCTGGCCGGCCGGCGACAACTGGCCGTCTTGACCCTCGCCTCGCCGATCGGCGACGACAACGTCGACGCGTTCAAGCGAATCGCGCACAGCTTTGGCTGGCGATAGGGAGCGATGATGGCGACGAGCATCCAGCGGATACCCGCCACCCTGCCCCCCAGGGTGGCGGCGGGCCAGAACACGGCCGTGGTGCTGCTAGTTGATGTGTTTAAAATCTATCGCGAAGCGGATATCGAAACCGTAGCCCTGCGCGGCGCGAACCTGTCCCTGCTCCCCGGCGAGTTCGTGGCGGTGCTGGGCCGGTCGGGGAGCGGGAAGAGCACCCTGCTCAACCTGCTCGGCGGCCTGGACCTGCCCAGCGCCGGCCAGGTCTGGGTGGCGGGCCGCGACATCACGCGGCTGGATGAGCGGGCGCGCGCCTCGCTGCGCCTGCGCCGGATCGGCTACGTCTACCAGGACGGCAACCTGCTGCCCTATCTCACCGCCCAGGAAAACGTGGAGTTACCGCTACGGCTGGCCGGCGCGCGGCATGCCACGCGCCGCGCCCAGGACCTGCTGGCGGCGCTCGGCGTGCGCCACCGCCAACATCACCGACCGGCGGCGCTGTCTGGAGGCGAGCGCCAGCGCGTGGCGGTGGCGTGTGGTCTGGCCAACGCGCCCGCCCTGCTGCTAGCCGATGAGATTACCGGCGAACTGGATTCGGCGTCCGCCGAGGGCGTGCTGGCTGTCCTCGCCGATGCCCGCTCCCGCTACGGGACCACCGTGCTGGTCGTCACCCATAATGCCGCGGTGGCTGCCCAGGCCGACCGCGTGGTGCGCATGATCGACGGCAAGCTGGAGGATCCGCCGGTCGACGCGAGGGGTCAGCGGCGAGACGACGCCCAGGCATCCGGCATCTCGCCGCTGGAGGTACAACCATGAGAGCGCTGCCCATCCTGGAAACCGTCGCGGTGGAACGCGTCTACGGCGCCGGGGAGGCCGCCGTCCATGCCCTCCGCGGCGTGAGCCTGTCCGTGGCTCCGGGCGAGCGCGTAGCGATTACCGGGCCCTCAGGCTGCGGCAAGACCACGCTACTGCATCTGCTGGGTGGCCTGGACCATCCGACCAGGGGCGAGGTGCGCTTCGCGGGCGCGCCCTTCGCTCGATCGCGTACCGCCGCGGCAATCCAGCGACGCCGCCTTGGCTTCGTCTTTCAATCCTTCGGGTTGCTTCCCGCGCTCACGGCACAAGAGAATGTGGAACTGCCCCTGGCCCTGGCAGGCGTGGCCGCAGCGCGGCGGGTCGAGGCCGCGCAAGCGATGCTTGATGCCGTGGCACTGACTGATCGGGCCGCCTATCTGGTCGAGGAGCTTTCGGGCGGCCAGCGCCAACGGGTTGCCATCGCCCGTGCCCTTGCCGGCGAGCCGGAGGTGGTGCTGGCCGACGAGCCAACTGGGAGCCTGGACTCCGCCACCGCCGCCGCGGTCATGGATATGCTGCTCACCCTTCTGACCAGGCGGGGAGCGGCCCTGGTGCTTGTGACCCATGATACCGGCATGGCCCGGCGCGCCGACCGCGAGGTGCGGCTGCGCGACGGGCATCTGGAAGGAGCGCGCGCATGAGCACGCTGTGGTTTGCCCGGCGACTACTCGTGCGCACGCCGCGCCGGAGCATCGCCACCTTGATCGGCATTGCTCTTGCGGCCGGCATGCTCGGCGCGGTGCTCTTCTTCGTCAACGCCTCGTCGCGCACCATGACACAGCGAGCGGTGAGCGGCGTGGTGGTGGATCTGCAAGCCGAATTACAGGGCGGCTCGGGAAGCATGGCAAACGCCCTGCCTATCCTGCGCCGTGGTCCGCATATCGCCGCCGCCGAACGCTTCGCCCTGGCATCCTTCACCAGTAGCGCCATGAACCGGGCGGATCGTGCCGGCACTACCGGCACGGGAGCGCTGGTAGCCGTTGATCCTACCTACCTGCGCACCTTCGGCGCCTTCCGCTTGACGCAAGGGACCTTCGGCGCCGGCGGCATCGCCATCAGCCAGGACATGGGCACCAACCTGGGGGCGCGAGTCGGCGATACGATCGCGATCCAGTTGCCAGGCCATGCCGGCGTGCTGCGCGCGCCGGTCACCGGCATCCTGAACATCAAGCTGGCGGATATCGTCTTTCGACCGATCGACCCCGCGCTCCGCGGGCTGGCCGCGAATCCCCCCGTTAACGTGGTGCTGATGCCCTATAACATCTTCCAGGCGCGCTACGCCGCCGTGCTGCGAGCGCGGACAGGCGCCGCGCCAACCGATGTGGTGACAAAGACCACACCCGCCGTCAGCATCCAGGTGCACATGCTGCTGGATCATGCCGCCATTCCCGCCGACCCCGCCGCGGCCCAGACCTGGCTAACCGGGCTGCGGCACGACTTTGAGAAACCCTTTGCCGGACAGGTCGTGGTAGCGGACAACCTGTTCGGCGCCCTGGATACTGCCCGGTCCGACACCGTCTGGGCCATGGTGATCTTCGTCTTCCTGGCGCTCCCTGGCGTCG
>JANWHV010000164.1 GCA_025450255.1 Chloroflexota bacterium
CTGCAACCGCACCAGGCGGCGAAAGCTCTCGTCGCGGTCGAGCGCCATGGCGAAGTTGCCCGCCGCCTCCAGGGTGGCGAAGCCGTGTACTATCGAGCGGATGCCGCGGACGGCATGCAGCGCGTCGTCGCCCTGGAGGCCGTATGCCGACAGCACCGCGACGACGATGTTGACCACACGGCTGCTCTCCGCTTCGAGCGCCGGGTCGTCCGCGATTCGCGCGTAATCTATCCGTAGCATCAGCGCGTAGAGACCGGGATGGGCCAGCACAAAGCGCCGGTACGTGGCGGACAGCGCCAGCACGGCGTCATCGCCCGCACGTCCGATCGTGGCCTCGGTGATCGCCGAGGCCAGCTCACTCGTGCCCAACAGCGCCAGATCCCGGTGCAAGCCGGGCAGCCCGGCAACATGGTTGTAGAGCGACGGCACCCGCACGCCAAGCGCTTTGGCGAGCGCGGTGAGGGTCAGCGCGTCGGGTCCCGACTGGTCCACGATCGTGAGCGCCGCCCGCGTGACCGCCGCGCGGTCCAACCGTGCCCTGGACATATCCTCAGGCCGCCTTTCCGAAGCTCCGGCGCGCGATCGCGATGGCCCGTGCCATGGCATCGCCAGGTGATTCCAGCACCCGCCCGTGGCCGATCACCAGGCGCGACGGCTTGAGGGCGAGCAGGTTCTGGGCGGATTCGAGCGCCAGCGCCCGGGACCAGGTGCCCATGGCCGGGAAGGGAAAAAGAGGACGAACCACGCCCGCCACCGCGACGCCGCCCTGCGTCTGGAACGCATCACCCGCGATCAACGATCGATCGCGCGTATCAAGGAAGGCGACCTGGCCGGGGGTATGTCCCGGCGCCGGGACGACTTCCAGCGAGCCCACGCGGTCGCCGGCGCGGAGCAGTTGGGTCGGCCTGGTCTTGCAGGTCTTCCAGCTACCCTTGAGCTTTTTCGGGGTTTCGTCGGGATCCAGGCTGCGATCGCCCGCCAGGAAGCGCGCGTCGCGCGTGGAGATCAGGATCTCGGCGCTGGGCAGGGCCTCGCGTAGTTTGTCCAGCGAGCCGACATGGTCCAGGTGGGCATGGGTCAGGGCGATACGCGCGATTGGCACGCCAAACTTGGCGGCAGCCGCGAGGATGGCCCTGGCGCTGCCCGGCAGGCCGGCATCAATGAGGGTAAAGCCGTCGGCTTCACGGACCAGATAACAGTTGACCGGGAAGGCATGGGGCAGGCGCGTGAGCTGAATGAGATTCTCGCCGTGGGTGATAAGGCGCACCGGATTCTCCTTGATTCGCTTCGAGCCGGGCGGGCAGCCCGCCCGGCCATCAAACTAACGTAATTAGTATATAAACTAATGAGTGTAGTTTGTCAAGCGGGAGAGGCGAGCGAAACCATGGTGGAAGCGAGCATCAGAACCCCAGCCAGCGCCAGCAACTCGACACGCCAGAGCCGCTCACGCGTGGCTCGCCGTGGACGCGACCCCAGCCAGGCGAGCGCCAGCGCCCCAAGCAGCAGCGCGCTCTTCAGGGTGAGCGCCCGGCATGGATCGGACACCGGCCGTGACGATCAGCGTCAAAAAAGTGACCCCAGCCACAATCCAGGCATAGTGCGGGCGAGCGCCGGCGCCGCGGACGATCATGAGCCCACGCTCGCGACAATGGGTTCCGGCTGCCTTGCCTCCGCCTGCCGGCGCCGATAGATCTGGCGGGTTGGCGCGCGAATCGTCCCCATCATCTCGGCCAGGGTCGTCTCCCCGAGCATGGTCGCGACCGCGCTCTCCGCGCGTTCGATTACCGACGTGAGGGCCGGTTGAATGTCGATCGCTACCGGGCAGGTGGTGCTCAGTGACAGGGGATGCAAGTCGAAGATGCGCGCCTCATCCACCGCCAGATAGATCCGGCGCAGCGCAATCGCGCCCGGATCGTCGGCCAGGCGATAGCCGCCCGCGGAGCCTGGGCGTGACGTCACCAGTCCCGCTCGCGCCAGGGCGCCCAGAATGCGCCGCACCACCACGGCATTGGTGCCGACGCTGGTGGCGATATAGTCGGATTTCGCCGGCTCGCCGTCGAGCCAGGCGAGCAGCGCCATGATATGGACGCCTACGGCAAAACGACTATTATGGGCCATATACGATCCCGTGCCGGCAGTGAAACTCTGTAACCAGCATAGTTACGGTACGGGGGGGACGTCAAGTGTATGGTGATACATCACGGCGGAATCCAGCCGAACGCCACGCAAGGAATCGCGGTAGGTTACTCTTCATCCATCGCGGATAGTGCCCTCGGATTGCAGGCGCGTTGAATCGCGGTAGTCTATTCTTCATTCAGGGCCAGGCGACGAGGGATCGACGCCGGCGTCGCGGGCCGACAAGGAGGTCCCAGCGTGTATTTCAAGCAGTTCCTCAATGAACAGTGCGGCTGTGCCTCGTATCTGATCGCCTCGCGCGACTCGCACGAGGCAGCCATCGTCGATCCGGCGATTGAGATTGGATCATACGACGAGATCTTGCGCGAGCGAGATTTCCGCCTCCGCTATGTGATCGACACGCACGTCCATGCCGACCACGTGTCGGGCGCGCGCCGGCTCGCCACCGCGCACCAGGCCGAGCTGTGTCTCTACGAGGCGGCACGAGTGCGCTATCCGTTCCGGCCGCTGGCCGACGAGGAGGATCTCCCGCTCGGCCCGTTACGCCTGGGCATCGTGCATACACCGGGGCATCGGCCTGAGCTGATATCAATACTGATCACCAACCCGGCCCGCAGTCCAGAACCATCTATGGTGCTCACCGGCGACTCGTTGCTGGTTGGCGACGTGGGCCGACCGGATTTCGGTGGCGGGGACGCGGCTGAACAATACGAAAGCCTCGGCAGGCTGCTGCGCCTGCCCGACTGGGTGGCGGTGTTCCCCGGCCACTTCGAGGGACCATGCGGGAAGGGGATGTGTGGCCGCCCCAGCACGACGATCGGTTTCGAGCGGCTTTTCAATCCACTGGCGCGTCTCGACCGCCACCGTTTTTTAGCCACGCTCAACGACGGCGTGCCCGCGCGCCCGCTGAACATGGTTGCCATAGAGGCGACGAACCGCGGCGCGGCGGACCAGCCGTGGGCCATGCTGGCCGCCAGTCCGTCGCCGCGCGAAGTGGATATCGCGACACTGGCGACGCGCTCGCCCGATGCCGTGGTGCTGGACGTGCGCGAGCCGCAGGAATACGCGCTGGGGCACGTGCCCGGCGCCCTGAATCTGCCCCAGGCCGAGCTGGCCACGCGTCTTGCCGAGGTGCCGGCCGACCGGCCGCTGCTCGTGATCTGCCAGGCCGGCGGCCGCTCGCGACGCGCGGCGCAGTTTCTCGTGCAGACTGGGTTCACCGGCGTGGCCAGCGTGGCTGGGGGCATGGGGGCGTGGCGTGCCGGCGGCGGGGATGTGTCGACAGGCGATATCGTGGCCGAGCATCCTCGCGTGCTGGAGTCCGAGTGGGCGCACGCCGGAGCGGGCGCCGTGCTGAGCTGGGTCGTCTAAACCAAGGCCACGGCGGAATCTACATGAATCGGCGCTTGTTGCCGCACCACATCCGCGGGTTCCACTGTGGCCTGGCTATAGGCGAGGATACGTTTACCACAGGGGGGCGCGAAACGTGGAGGCACGGAGAATCAAGAGAGGCTGAGGGGCGTGGCCAATAGTGGGTAAGGATTCGGAACGCCCCGGTGTTTTGGCCTGGACTTCCGCGGGCCACCACGTTTTGGCGCGGACCGCGGTCCGCGCACTGGCGGGATCAGCGCCATTGGCGTGCATCGGCATACGCGATGTAGCATGGCAAGGTAGCTAGAGGCAGATGCCCCACCAGAATGGAGCCCTTTCGTGCAAACAGCCGTTCCACCGCTCAAGACCATCGCCGAGCAAGTCGTGCTGGACAGGCGCCGGCTCCACGCGCACCCGGAGCTTGGCTTTCAGGAATTCGAAACCTCCCGCTTCGTGGCGCGGCGGCTACGTGACCTGGGACTGGATGTACAGACTGGGATCGCGAAAACCGGGGTCGTGGCGCTGATCCATGGCGGTAAGCCCGGTAAGACGGTGTTGCTGCGGGCGGACATGGACGCCCTGCCGATTGAAGAGCTAAACGAGGTTGACTATCGATCCCAGACCGCGGGCGTGATGCACGCCTGCGGTCATGACGGGCACACCGCGATATTGCTCAACGCCGCGCGTATCCTGGTGGAGCGCCGCGCTCAGCTTGCCGGCACGATCAAGCTGCTGTTCCAGCCGTGCGAGGAAAATTACCCCGGCGGCGCGATCACCATGATCGACGAGGGCGTGCTGGAGTCACCGCATGTCGACGCGGCGTTCGGCCTGCATCTCTCGCAGGACACGGATCTCGGCATCGTAGCCACGCGGCCAGGGGCGTGCATGGCGGCGGCCGACATGATCACCATCGAAATCACGGGGAAGGGCGGCCACGGCGCCTCGCCGCACCTGTGCGTCGATCCGGTGCTGGTGGCGGCGCACATCACCGTCGCCCTGCAGTCGCTGGTCTCGCGCGAGGTGAAGCCGACCGAACCCGCCGTGGTGACCGTGGCCTCCATCCACGCCGGCACCGCCTCCAACATCATCCCGCAGACTTGCACGCTCGTCGGCACCGTCCGCACATTCGACAAGGATCTGAGAGCCTACCTTGCGAAACGCATTGGCGAGGTGGCGGCGGGAATCGCGCAAGCGATGCGCGCCGAGGTAGCGTACACCTACGACTGGGGCAACCCGCCGGTGGTGAATGACCCGGCCATGACCAACCTGGTGCTCGACGTGGCGCGGGGCCTGGTGGGCGAAGAGCGCGTGATTATCGACGAACCGATTATGGGCGCCGAGGACTTCTCGTCGTTCCTCGAGGCGGTGCCGGGCTGCTTCTTCTTCGTGGGCACGCGAAACGAGGAGCGCGGCCTGATCTGGAGCCACCATCATCCACGCTTCGACGTGGACGAGGCGGCACTGCCGACCGCCGTAGACCTGATGGTAGCGGTGGCGGAGCGCTATCTCGCCACGAGTTAACGGCGCTCAGCGCCGGTTATTGAACTTCGCCGATCTTGCCGGTCTTCACGTCATAAATAAAGCCGCGGACCGGGATGTCCTTCAATAGCAGCGGCGATGCCTTGATTATGGCGATGTCGTCGCGCACGCTTTGCGCCAGGTCGGTGAAGGAATTGAAGGCGATATCGGTGTGGGCGCCGAGGTTTTGCTCGACCTGCTTCCGCAATTGCTCGTCCGTGAAGGTGAGCATGCCGCAGTCGGTATGATGCACGATCACTATCTCGCGCGTGCCGAGTAGCTGCTGCGAGATGATCAGCGAGCGGATGGCATCGGCGGCGCGGCCACCGGCGTTGCGGATTACGTGCGCGTCACCCTCCTCGAGTCCGAGGGCGCGCGCGGGATCGAGGCGCGCATCCATGCAAGCGACGATCGCCACATGCCGGCCCGGCGGCATCGGTAAGTCACCCCTGGAAAATGACGACGCATAGCCCTGATTCGCCTGCAAGAATTCGTCTGCCACGGACATTGGCACATCCCCATTTCGCTGCTTCACAGGCCACGGCGCCGATCGTTTCGGCGCTCATTCCAACGTAGCACGGCTACCCGATGTTGCCAATTGAGTTACTTTGTTTTTCTCTCGCCGGCCATCGCTCGGCGTTTCCCGGCATCGGGTCGACGCAATTGTCAGGCCGCGTTGCCGCGACGGCGGGTAACTGGGACAGCCAGGCGGGCCCCGGATCGACGGGCGAAGATTGCGCGCAGTCGTCCCTGGGACACGGCGACACCCAATATTACCACGACGGCGCCGGCCGGCTGGTTCCAGGTGATACGTTCGCCCAGAAACAGGACGCCAGCCACGGTCGAGAATAGCGGAATGATATAGGTCACGGTAGAGGCCGTCGTCGCGCCGGCGTCCCTGATCAGACCATAGTTTAAAATGAAGGCGAGGCCAGTGCCCAGCGCGCCCAGGGCAAGGATGCTGACCATGACCCGCGGCGGTAGGGTGGCAGGCGCGGATGTCACCAGAGGCGTTACCAGCGCAAGCTCGACAGCGCCACAGAGCAGTTGCGCGGTGGAAAGCGCCAGGATCGATTCCGGCCGCCCGGATAGGTACTTCCGCGTGTAGGGGTAGCCAAGGCCATAACAGCAAGCGGCGCCGAGACAGGCGAGACTGCCCACGAGCGAGTGCCCACCGACCCCGTGCCAGATGCCCAGCACCACGAACACGCCGGCGAAACCCAGCAGTAGACCGCGGGCTCGCTGCCAGGTTGGCCGCTCCTCCGGCAGGGTCGCCATGGCGGCCAATAAGGCGAGCAACGGGGTGGTCGCATTCCAGATCCCGGCCAGCACGGAGCTAATGTGCGTCTCGCCAATAGCAATCAGGGAGTACGGCACGGCGTTGAGCAACAGCGCGGCGACGGCCAGATGACGCCAGGTGCCGATATCTCGGGGCAATCGCTCGCGGCGCGCCGACAGGACGAGCAGCAAGGAAGACGCCCCGACCACC
>JANWHV010000165.1 GCA_025450255.1 Chloroflexota bacterium
GGGAGGGCTCGTCGGCGCGGCCGGCTATGCGCCGGATCTCGGCCTCCGGCAGGTAGCGCGGGCCGCCCGCGCCAAGCGCGATCGTGAGTACCTCGGCCGCCTTTACCGCCATGTCGTTGAACGCCAACGCTTCGACCTCGCACCGCCCCAGCGCCACGAAGCCGTGGTTCCGCAAGTAGATCGCCCTGGGGGCGGCGCCGTGTACGCGGGCGTGGCGGACAAGGGCAGCGGACAGCGCGCGGGCCAGCGGAAGACCGGGGTCGACATAATCGAGGAATAGCCGGTGCGCGCCACACACGACCACCTGATCGGGGAACAGGGCGCCCGCTGCCAATTCCTCGGCTCGATTGGAGCATAGGATACCGGTGATCGGCATTGGGTGAGTGTGGGCGATGCAGCGCGCGTCCGTGGCGTCGAGGAGCACGGCGTGCATCCACGTTTCCACGGACGGGCGGAGCCCAGGCTCGCCGCCAATCGTCGCCGCGCCGAGGGCGTGCGCGACAGCTTCGTCGGCCTCGATCTCACCCTGGACGACGTCCAGCACGCGACGCATGTCGCAGCGGACGAACGAATCGGCGCTCGCGGCGGCCAGGGACGCGCCGCTGGCCTTCACCACAAAGGTGTGCTGGTCGAGACGCAGCGAGACGTTGCCCTCGCCCAGGATGGCATAGCGCCTGGGCGGCGCGCCCAGCGCGTGGCACAGGTCGAGAAGGGTGTCGTTCATGCCGCGGCCCACACCCGGCCGCAGCCGGCGTGTTCCTGCCATCCGGCCGCAGCCGGAGGCTTGTACGCTATGTACCACATCCCTACCAGCCCATGGCGCTGCCGCCGGCGCGTTCGCGCTCGATTGTGGCCTGGTAGCCGCTCCGCGTGTATTCCGCTAGCGGATCGGCGGCGGCGCCCATCTCCAGGCGGGTCTGGGCCAGCAACGGGCGCGCGTCGGTCTCATAGGCGTCCATCAGCACCCGGTGCGCCGACACCACGTCGCCCGCTTGCTGCGCGGCGCGGAGAGTGGGCCGGTCCACCAGCAATGCCCTGGCGTAGGCGGCCTGGCAGTTAAGGACGCTGTGCAGCATGGCCGGGATCTTCTGCTCCACGTTGTGGCACTGGTCGAGCATATAGGCGACATTTCGGGCCGTGCCGGCCACGGCGCCGTCGGCATCCTCCTCGGCGGCGGCTAACTCGTTGTATATAAGGAAGAGCTCGAGTGGATTGGTGGTACCCACCATGAGGTCGTCGTCGGCGTACTTGCGCCCGTTGAAGTGGAAGCCGCCCAGGCGCCCGTCCGCCAGCAGCACGGCGACAATTTGCTCAATGTTCACGCCCTGGGCATGATGCCCCAGATCCACCAGCACCTGCGCCTGGGCGCCGAGGCGCGCGCAGAGCATATAGGCCGTGCCCCAGTCCGGCAGATCGGTGGAGTAGAATGAAGGCTCGAAGAATTTGTATTCGATCAACATGCGCATGCTGGGATCCATGGCGGCGTAACACTGGTCGAAGGACTCGAACAGCCGCTTCCGGCGATCGCGCAGGTCATCCTGGCCGGCATAATTGGTGCCGTCGGCCAGCCACATGGAGATCAGGGTTGAGCCGGTCTCGCGGGCCACGCCAATACACTCCTTGACGTGGTCGATCGCCTGGCGGCGGATGCCCGCATCGGGGTTGGCCAGGGAGCCAAATTTATACGCCTCGTCCTGGAAGAGATTGGGATTGATGGCGCCGATGCTCAGGCCGCGATCGGCGGCGTAGCGGCGCAGGGCCGTCCAATCGGCGACCTTGTCCCAGGGGATGTGCAGGGCGACGGAGGGCGCGACGCCGGTGAGGCGGTGGACGAGCGCGGCATCGTCGAGCTTTTCCTCGACGCTGCGCGGCACGCCGGGCTGCGGAAAGACCTTGAAGCGCGTGCCGGAATTGGCGTAGCCCCAACTGGGTGTCTCGATGCGCTGGGCACGGAGCCGGCGCTTGATGTCCTCCAATTTCCGGCCCTGGGCGGCAACGCGTTCCTCGATGTAGGCGTAGCCGGCGGTCGTGGCCTGTGCGGTGGTCATGATTATCTCCTCCGCTCGACGACTATCGTTCTGAGGTTTCCGCGCATAGGCGCGGCGTCTGTCGCTTTATTCACCACGGAGACTCCGTGATTCAATCTCATTCCTAGCGTGGGTACGCCGCGGCGACGCCGCCGTCCACGTTCAGGATATTGCCGGTGCTCTTCCCCGAACGCGCGTTCGAAGCGAAGTAGGCCACGGCCTCGGCGATGTCTTCCGGCAAAATGTTGACGCCGAGCGTGGAGCGCTTCCGGTAGTGCTCCTCGAGTTGCTCGGGCGCGATGCCGTAGGTGGCGGCGCGTTCCTGCCGCCAGGCGCTGCCCCAGATGCGCGATCCGGAGAGCACGGCGTCTGGATTGACGGTGTTCACGCGGATACCCAGATTGCCGCCTTCCTCGGCCAGGCAGCGTGCCAGGTGCAGCTCGGCTGCCTTGGCGGTGGAGTAGGCGGCGGCGTTCTTCCCGGCCACCAGGGCATTTTTGGAGGCGACGAAGACCAGGCAGCCGCCCAGTCTCTGGTCCTTGAGCGTCTTGAACGCCTCGCGCGCTACCAGAAAGTAGCCGGTGGCCAGCACGCCGATGTTCTTGTTCCATTCGGCCAGGGTCGTTTCGGTGATCGAAGCGGAGGATGCCAGGCCGGCGTTGTTCACCGCGATGTCGATGCCGCCGAAGGCAAGCGCGGCGGCGGCGAAGGCAGCCTGTACGCCCGCTTCATCCGTGACGTCCATGCCGATACCAATGGCCCGGCCGGCGCCGTGGCGCGTGTTGAGGTCCGCGGCGAGCCGCCGTGCCCCTTCCAGGTCGATATCGGCGGCCACGATATGGGCGCCGTCGCGGGCCAGCCGGTCGCAGATCGCGGAGCCGATGCCGCCGGCGGCGCCGGTGACCAGGGCAATATGGCGGGCAAGCTCTTTCTCGGGCGGCGCCAGCTTCAGCTTGTACTGCTCGAGCGGCCAGTATTCCACGGCGTAGCTTTCCGCGTCGGTGAGCGAGACGAAGCCGCCGCACACTTCGGCGCCGCGCATCACGGCCACCGCCCGGTGATACAACTGGGCGGAAACGCCGGCGTTGGCGGCGTCTTTCCCCGTGGTGATCATGCCCACGCCGGGGATCAAGATCACGCGCGGCGCGGGGTCGGCGGCCGCATCGGCTTCGCGATGGACCGGCGTGCCGGCATCAGGATCGAGATCCTCGCCCGCGTTGTCCTGCAAGTAGCGCTCGTATGTGGCGATGTAGGTTTCAACGCCGTCATGCAGGGCATTGGGCAGCGCATCGACGCCATGTTCGGGCAGCCAATCCACCAGCAGCGGCCAGGGCTTGGTGTGTACCAGATGGTCGGGGCAGGCGGCGCCGATCGCGGTGAGACGCGGCGCGTCCACGCTGGAGGCGAACTCCAGCACGTCGTCGCTATCCTCGAAGCGGAGGATTGGCTTCCGCTGCCCGGCCATGAGGCCGCGAATAATCGGCATGACCGCGGCGGCGATGGCCTGGCGATCGGGGGCGGGCGTGGCGCGCGCGCCGCCGAAGACGGGCGCCTGGTAGCGGCGGGCCACAAACTGGCGGGCGCGGCCAACCATCTCCATGGTGGCGGCGTAACATTCGTCGTCGCTCTCGCCCCAATTGATCAGGCCGTGCTTCGCCAGAATCACCAGGCGGGCGTTTGGACGCGCGCGCACCGCCAGCGCCACGTCGCGGGCCAGCCCGAAGCCAGGGCGCTTGTAGGGGATCCAGACAAGCTCGTCGCCGTAGATCTGGCGGGCCAGGCGCTCACCGGCGGCCGCGCAGGCCAGGAAGTTGGTGGCGTCGGCGTGGGTGTGATCGATGTGGGTAAAGGGAAGGAAGGCGTGGAGAAGTGTTTCGATCGAGGGGCGTGGCCGCCCCGGCTCGAAGAAACAGTGGGCGAGATAGGCCACCATGTCCACGTCGCTCATGCGCTCGCGCTCGATCAGCGGCACGATATCCTCAAGATAGAGGCCGGTGAACGAGGCTTCGGTGACGGTCGCCAGGTCGGAGCCGGAGCCTTTCACCCAGAGCACCCGCGCCTCGCGGCCGCGGAAATCGGTTTCGACCGATTTGACGGAGGTGTTGCCTCCGCCCCAGTTGCAGACCGAGCGATCGGCGCCCAGGCGTCGTGACCGCGCGACCAGTTGAGCGAGCAAGGATGCGGGCGCCGGGGTCGTCATGCCGATATGTCCTCTCTATACGATCTTCAGTTCCGCCGCGGGCGGCTCCGCGACGACGACCTCCACGCCGCACTGGCGCAGGGCATCGACCGCCTCAGGGTCGGCCTCCCAATCCGTAATCAGGATGCGCGCGCAGCTTACTGGGGCGAACTGCACCAGGGCCGTTTTGCCAAGCTTGCTCGAATCAATCAGGGCAATCACGCGGCTGGATTTAGCCACCACCAGCTCTTTGAGCTGCGCCTCATAGGGGTTTGCCTCGGTGAGGCCATGCACGGCACTGCAGCCTTTGGCGGAGATCACCGCGGTGTCCACGAACAGGCGGCGCAGCGTGGCCTCGGCGAGCGGGCCCGCGAACGAGAGCGAGGTGTGGCGGAGCGTTCCGCCAAGGAACGTCACGTTGATGTCATGGCGCCGGCCAAGCTCGTAGCCGATAGGGAGCGCGTTGACCACCGCCGTACCCTGAAAGTCAAGGGGCAACAGGCGCGCCAGGTGCAGGACGGTGCTGGAGGCATCGAACATGATAGTCTGCCCGCGATCGACAAGCGCCAGGGCGGCATGGGCAATCGCTTCCTTTTGCGGTCGGTAGGCTTCCTCGCGGGTATGAAACGCCAGCTCGGGACCGTGCTCGCCGCTGCGCGCCACCGCGCCGCCGTAGGTGCGGCGGAGCAGCCCCTGGTCCTCGAGCGATTGCAGGTCGCGGCGGATCGTTTGGCCGGAGACGGCGAAGCGGCGCGCCAGGGCATCCACGGAGAAGACATCCTGCTCCTCGAGGAGGTCGATCAATGCCAACCGCCGTTCCGCCGCGATCATCGTGGTTGCCTTCCTCGCGCCCACGCCGTGCTTGTAGTAACTACAACATGGCGCTGGACGATAGCTGGTCTGATCGTAGCTATTACGGGACGGTTCGTCAACGAATAATGATACATTGTGTTGTTTTCTGTGGTATTGTGTTGAGGCAAGGTCGGGTATCGCGATGCGCCGATCGTCGCATGCTCAACCCTCGAAGTAAAACATCTCGGGCAACGCGGGCACGAAGCCGGTCTTGGGGTCGGTTTCGGCGAGCAGGATGTCGCTCATCATCGCCGCCCAGCGGGCGTTCGCCGGATCGGCGACGATCGCGGCAAGCGTGGCCCGCACATTCTCCGACTCGAAAAAGGCGAAGAGCGTCGTCCCGTCACGGTGAATGCTGTAGCGCCGGAATCCCGCCTTTCGCAGCGCCTCGACCATCTCCGGCCAGATCTCGTCGTGGCGCCGTAGATATTCGGCCTCGGCGCCGGGCCGGACGTTCATTCTAAAGGCCATCCGCTCCACGATTCGTCCTCCTATTCGCTACCGTGCCGCCGCCGGCAAGCACATGCCCGACCAGCATTGCCGGATTGGCCGTGTCGATTCCATCGTCCTCGTCAAATTGCGTGGATAGCATCGGCCACACGCCGGTGAGAGCCACTCGATCAGGCAATGACGCCTCCAGGGTGACGCTCGAGTACGGCCGGATCGTACAACGGTACCTGGATTTGGGCCTGAGCACGCGCCTTTTCGTAGGCGGTTACACACTCCTCATAGCTCTCCATGATCCCGATTGGGTGGTTGTTCTCCACGTTTTGGTAGCGGAAGAAACAATCGGAGACGGCAACGGTGCCCTTCGGCGTATCGACGCAGACCAGCAGCGAGCTGCGATGGTGGCAGCCGGCCCACACCGTGCGCAGTCCGGGCACGATTTCCTCATCGCCGACAAGGCGCACGCGATCCCAGGCGTCGGTGACCAGGTGCGCGAGGATGCGGTCGGGGATCTCCATCTTACGCGGCTGATGGCCGGGATATCGCGGCAGGTGAAACTCCTGCCAGCCGCGTCGTGAGAGCACGATTCGCGCCTTGGGGAAGCGATCGATATTTCCCGTGGCGTAGGCCTGAAAGGGCGTGATGATAACGTGGGTGACCTGGTCCGGCGAGATGCCGAGACCGGCAAGGGCCGTGAGCGGCTGCTCGTCATCCGCCACGCGCAACTGCGTGCGCTCGCCGCCGAAACCGAACCACTGCTCATTCATCCAGGCAAGCTCGTCTGGTGGCGGGCCAGTATTGACGATCGCCGTCACACCGGGCGCCTGCAGCACGGCCATGTAAAATACCAGCGGTTCCCATTGGTCGTCTCGCAGGTTTCCCATCCAGTACAGCTCGGCGCCGGGCGCGCCCGCCATGCGGCCTACAACTTTCACGCGCGCCGAGAACGGTCCTATCGCCATGCCATCTCTCCTCTAGAGGTGCTTTACAAACTCACCGCCATCGACGAGCAATGTGGCGCCGGTCACGTAACGCGCGAGATCCGAGGCGAAAAAGACGACCGCGCTCGCCACTTCGTCCGGCATGCCAAGCCTACCCAGGCAGGTTTGCACTTCCAGGTTACGCCGGTTTTCGGGAACGGTCAGATATTCCTTGTTGAGATCGGTTTCGATGGTGCCGGGCAGCACGGAGTTACAGGTAATCCCTTGAGGGCCGAGGCTGACGGCCAGAGAAGCCATCAAGGCGATCAATCCCGCTTTGGTCGGCCCATAGTGCGCCTGCACCGTACCACCCTTGATGGCCGAAATAGAGCTGATGGCGATAATCCGCCCCCCAGTCTGGCCGCGCAGCATCAAGCGGGCCGCCTCCTGGCTGCAAAAGAAGGCGCCCTTGAGGTTGACGTCCTGCACCCGCTCCCAGAGTGCCTCGGAGATCTCCAGAAACGGCGCCATCGGGCAGATGCCGGCATTATTTACCAGGATATCCAGGCCGCCAAAGGCTGTGTCCGTCTCGGCGAACATGGTCCGGACCTCGGCTTGCCGGCTGATGTCGGCCCGGACGATCAGTGCTTGCCCACCGGCTGCCTGGATTTCGGCAACGGTGTCCGCCGCCGCCGATTCTTCGTCCGCACTCGGATAGTTGACGGCGATACGGGCGCCCTCACGCGCCAGGGCTACCGCGCAGGCGCGTCCGATGCCGCGCGAGGCGCCCGTGACCAGCGCGCGCTTACCAAAAAGGAGCATCCTACGCTCCCTCGTAGAGCAGATTGCTGATTTCCGCTTCGTCCAGCTCGACTCCCAGGCCGGGGCCACTTGGCGGCTCGATAAAGCCGTCCCTGGCCTCCGGCTCCCCTTTGAAGACGCGCCAGAACAGCTCATTGCCGGTATCGGGCTCCACGCGCGGGAAGTATTCGGCGATTGGCGATCCAAAGTTGGCGGCGATCAGATGAAGGTTGTGCGCCTCGTTGGAATGCGGCACGACCGGGATGTCGGCGGCGGCGGCCAGCGCGTACACCTTTCGCGCCTCGGTGATCCCGCCGACCCGGTTCGTGTCGGGCTGCAGTATGTTGGCGCAGCGGCGATCGATCAACTCTTTAAAACCGTAACGCGTGTACTCGTGCTCGCCCATTGAAATGAGGATTGGCGATTCACGCACCAGCTTGCTGTAGCCGTCCAGCTCATCGGGCATCAGCGGCTCCTCGATCCAGCGCAGATCGAATTCCCGCAGTCGCTTGGCCATCTCCAGGGTGTAGGCAACGTTCCAGCCCATGTAGGCGTCGGCCATCAGATCGATCTCGTCGCCGATTGCCGCGCGAACTCGGCGCACTAGCTCGACATTCCGCTTCATGCCCGCCGTGCCGTGTTGCGGTCCAAAGCCAAAGCGCTGCTTCAGGGCGCGAAAGCCCTGCCGTACCCAGCCGCGCGCCTCTTCCTGCAGCGCGTCGAGATCCTCGAGCGCGTAGAGGCGGCTCGCGTAGACCGGGATACGCTCCTTGGTCTTGCCGCCCAGCAGGTTGTAGATTGGCTGACCCAACGATTTGCCGACAATGTCCCACAGGGCGATGTCGATAGCACTGATCGCCGCCACCACGGCCCCCTTGCGTCCGAAGCGCACGGTCGAGCGATACATCTTGTGCCAGAGCAGCTCGGTGTTGAACGGGTCCTCGCCCACGATCATCATCGCCAGGTGCTGATCGATCACCGTCTTCGGCACGCCGGTGAAGCCGCCCGCGCTTCCGATGCCGGTGATGCCTGTATCGGTGAACACCTCGACCAGTACCAGGCTGACCGGCCCCCACCATTCAGTGCCTCGCAGCTCGTGGTCAGGGAATATCGTGGTAGGTGAGACGAGATTGCTCTTCAAGGTAGCGGGCTGGCGCGACCACTTCAATGCGCGTGTGCGCACGCCTGTAATCTTCATCGCTTGGTGCCTCCGTCGGCAAGATCGTCGAAAACGGGTAGCCTTTCACGCCGATCTCGCGCCAGCTCCTGGCGGATCAGCGCCTCCACGTCGTCGAGATGAACGTCCATCGCGCCGCGCGCCGCGTCGGCGTCCCCTTCCTCGATCGCCCGCAGGATGCGGAGATGAAACGCCAGGGCCTTTTCGGCGGCGGCGGGCGTACGTGAGGTAATCTCCAAGTTGCGGATCAGCAGGTCGCGAATTGAACGCAGCATGCGCGCGAACACCGGGTTCCCCGCCGCGCCGGCAACAAGCTCGTGAAACCCGATATCGAGAGCGATGATTGCGCCGCCCATCGTCACGGCGTCACGCATGGCGTCCAGATTGGCGGCAAGAGCGGCGAGGTCTTCCGCGGTACGGCGGCGCGCCGCCAGCCCAGCCAGCGCCGTCTCGGCGATCCGCCGTACTTCCACGGCATGCAACATATCGACGTCGGCCATGTGCCCGGCAATGATCGAGAAATCCGTCGATACCAGGTGGTCGGGATGAAAGCTGTTCACAAAGGCGCCGCTTCGTCGCCGGATCTCAATTATTCTGCTTCGCTCCAGGCCGCGAAGGGCCTCGCGCACCGCCGGTCGGCCCACGCCAAAACGGATCGCCAGAACCCGTTCAGAGGGTAGGCGTTGGCCTGGCCGCACTTCGCCTCCCCGGATCAAATCCGCGATCTTCTCCCTGACCGGTATCAATGGCGGGGACGTTCCCATGTGGTGGGTCTCCCGTGAGAGCATGCATCAAGGCGGCGAGGCACGCATCCTGCTGGACGTGTTTCGCCGGTGGTATGTACAGGAAAGACGAAGGCTATGATACGGTCCGGTAGCGCATTGGCTCGCTCCAGACGAGGGGACGAACAGAAAGCCGTCCCCTCGCCAACACGCCTGGCCGGCAAGTCCGTTGCCGGCCGGCTGGTTAGAACTTAAAGTTGTTGATATTCTTCGCCGTGAATGTGAGGAACGGACCGGCCGGCAGCGTGCCTGTCTTGTCGATAGTCACGGTGCCGAACTGTCCGGCCTTGAAGCTGGAGCCCGGCTTGGCGGGAAACTTGTTGGCGATCATCTCGTGGAACAGATAGGTCGCGATGATCCCCTCGTTCGCCGGATCCCACAGTTGGAATGCTTTCACCGTGCCGTCGAGCACGTATTGGCGCATCTGGCTGGGTAGGCCGAGGCCGGTTACGGACACCTGCTTCCCCATCTTCTTGTCGTCGATTACCTTTGCCGCGGAGCTAATGCCCACGGTGGTAGGCGACAAGATGCCCTTGAGCTTGGGGAAGGCGGCGAGCAGGGCATTGGTCTGGGTGGTGCTGGTGGCAGGGTCATCGTTGCCGTAGGCAATTTTGACCATCTGCATTTTGGCGTAGATAGGCTTCTTGAGTTCTTGCTTCATGTAGCCGATCCACTCGTTCTGGTCGGGCGCGGTGGTGGTGGCGGAAAGGATTGCGAACTGGCCCGTGTAGTTGATCAGTTTGGCCATGAGCTGGATCTGGAGCCCGCCCGTTTTGGTGAAGTCAACCGGCAGGATGGTCGCGGCAGCGCCGCCGGCGCCGAGGGGGCCGTTCACGGCAAGCACCTTGATACCGCGGGACATGGCCTGCTTCAGGGCCGGCAGCACGGCGTTCGCGTCGTTGGCCGAGATGGCGATGGCGCATACGTGCTGCGCGATGGCGGTATTGATGTAGGGAATCTGCAAGGTGCCGCCGGCGGAGGACGGCGCTTCCGTTTTAAACGAATAGCCGAACTTGCCGACCGTGCTTTTGAAGCCCTTGATGATCGAATCAAAGTACGGGTTGCCGGTGTTCTTCGGTATGTACTCGATGACGCAGCCGGCATGAGCCTTGTTCGTCGCGTGTACCAGGCTTGTGGCCGGCAAAGCCGCGGCTGAAGCGACCACCAGCGCCATTGCCCCACGGGCAACAATGCCTTTCATCAGGATACCTTTCGTTCATCGGGTGACGATAATTACCGCTACGCTTCCTGAGTTTGTGACGCGGATTCCGGCTCTTCCCTCCCTTCTTGCACGGCATGCGCGGCCGCGGAAGCCTGCATGGTTACAATGTCGGACGGCTTTGGAGAGAATTTCAGATAGAGGCGCCCTAGCAGATGGGGCAGGAGGATGGACAATACCAGCATGGCGCCGATCGCGGCTTGCTGGCTCTGGCCCGAGAGGTTGTCGAGACCCATACCCCACTGCAGCGAGCCGATGGCGAAGACCGCGAGGACCGTTCCCACAATGCTGCCGCTGCCGCCAAATATACTGGCGCCGCCAAGCAACACCGCCGTAATGATTGCCAGCTCATCGCCGCTGGCGAGATCGGAGCGGACACTGCCGAAACGCGATATGAACATTATCGCTCCAATGGCCGACGCGAATCCGGACAGCGTAAAAATGACCACCGTAACGCGGTCCACGTGTACGCCGGAAAAGCGCGCGGCGTCACGATTGGTGCCGATCATATAGGCCTGGCGTCCAAGCACCGTGAAGTGCAACAAGACGCCGAATGCCAGAGCGAGGCCAAGAAATATGAGGAGCGACACCGGAATGAGCGTGTTGCCCAGGTACTGCAGGTTGATGCCCACGAAGTTGCCCGGAAAGTCCGAGATTGAGTTTGAGCCCAGCAGGGCGCTGGCCAGGCCCGAATACAGCGACCGCGTGCCAAGAGTGACGACGAGCGACGAGATCTTAAATCGTGTGACCAGCAGACCGTTGATGGCGCCGAGCGCCGAGCCGAACAGCAGCGCGACGATCGTGCAGAGCCAGATTGGCAACCCCGCGTCGTTCAGCTTCCCGAAAACACCGGCCGTAAGCACCACCATCGACGCGACCGATATGTCCACCTCGCCGGCGGCGATCACCATGGTCATCGCCAGCGCGATAATCCCGTCCTCCATGAAGTTGGTAGGCATGGTGGAGAGATTGGTGGAGTCGATAAAATACGGAGACAATTGGCTGCTGACGATCAAGACGATGATGAGCACCAGCACGGTGCCCCACTCCCGATGCCCGAACAGCGCGCGCCAGAGCGAACTTCGCCTCATCGATGACGCCTTGCCTGCTGGGCTATGACCGTGGCACGGCGGCGCAGCGCGCCGTCAACCACCACCGCGATCAGGATAGCGCTGCCGATGAACGCGTCATCCCAATATGCCGAGACGTTGGTGATGTATAGACCGTTCGTGACCATTGCAAGCAGCAGCGCGCCTAAAACCGTGCCGAACTGGCGACCATAGCCGCCGAAGAGGCTGGCGCCGCCGATCACGACCGCGGCAACGGATCGCAGTTCCAACCCGACTCCCGCGTCGGCGGGATTGGCGGTGCCGAACTGGCCGATGTACATGATGCCCGCCAGACCCGCCAGGGCGCCGCTCGCGACAAACGCCCAGAATGTGGTCCATCCCGCCGGAATGCCGCGCAGCGACGCGGCGCGCGGATTGTCGCCCAACGCGTAGCAGCGGCGCCCGAACCGGGTGAAGCGCAAGACGAACGCCATGATCGCGGAAACGACAAGCGCGATATACACGAGCCAGGCCACCGCGAGGTCGGCGTTCGATAACGACAGCAGCGATCGTGGAAGCTGGTTTGGATCGACCTGGACACTATTGCTAACCCAGTACGCAAGACCACGGTAGAGGCCGAGCGTGCCCAGAGTCGCCACGATCGACGGCACTTCGAAGAATGCGATAATGATGCCGTTTACCGCCCCCAGTAGGGCCCCTATGGCAATGCCCATCAAGAAAATGAACGGCAATGGCAGCCCAGGGTGCTGGACCAGGAATGTGGCGGTGCCCATCACCGTGACCCCGACGATTGAGCCAACCGAAAGATCGACGTTCCGCGTGATTACCACCAGCGTTTGTCCGGACGCCACCACGAGCACCACGGCCATGTCGGCTAAAATACCCTGAAAGTTCTGGGTCTGGAAGAAACGCGGCTCGATAGCGGTAAAGATGGCGACCACCGCCACCAGGAAGATGATGATTCCTGCCTCGCGGAAGCGCAGGACTATGTTGACGAGCTGATCGACGCCGAATTTACGTGTCATCCGGCGACCGCGCTCAAGCTTGCCGCGGCGACCACGGCCTCGGGCGTGGCGGTTTCGTGGGAGAAAGCGGAGACTATGCGGCCCTCGCGCATCACCAACACGCGGTCGCTGACGCTGAGTAGCTCCGGCAGGTCCGACGAAATCATCAGTATGGCGACTCCCTGTTGCGCCAGTTCACCCATAATGCGGTGAATTTCTGCTTTGGCGCCCACGTCCACGCCGCGCGTCGGCTCGTCAAGGATCAGCACCTTGGGCGCTGTGGTCAACCACTTGGCGAATACCACTTTCTGCTGGTTGCCACCGGAAAGCTCGCGCGGCGCCTGCTGCACGCCACGCGCCACCAGGCGCAGCGGCTGTGTATAGCGGATCGCCTGCGCGCGTTCCGCCGCGGGCCGCAGAAAGCCGCCGCGCGAGATCGCTCCCAGTCGGGGCAGCGCGATATTCTTGGCAATCGACACCGGAAGCAACAGGCCGTGCAGTTGTCGATCTTCCGGTACGTAGGCAATACCGTGGCGAATCGCGTCACGGCTTGAGCGGATGCGCGCCACTTTGCCGTTCACGCGAATGCTTCCCCGGTCGGCATGCCGCACGCCGAATATCGTCTCCGCGACCTCCGTCCGCCCGGCGCCCACCAGGCCGCCAAGGCCCACGATCTCACCGGCGCGCACCTCAAAATCGATATCGTTGAACTCACTCTTACGGCTGAGTTTTTCTACCGCGAGCACGACCGCGCCAGGCGTGGCGCGCTGGCGCTTGTACAGAGACGACGCTTCGCGCCCAACCATCAGCCGCACAAGCAAATCCTCGGTAGCGCCGGCACTGGCAAGGGATTCCACTACCTGGCCGTCGCGCATCACCGTGATCCGGTCGCTGATCGCCAGCACTTCCTCGAGGCGATGGCCAATGAAGATAATGCCGACCCCTTTTCCGCGCAAGTCGCGGAGGACGCGGAAGAGGTCCCGCACTTCACTCGGCGTAAGCGACGCGGTGGGCTCATCGACAATCAGGGCAGTCGGCTCGTCGGCTAGCGCGCTCACCATGTCGACCATCTGGCGCTCGGCCACGGAAAGCCCGCGCACGAGCGTCCTGGCATCCATGTGTTGGCCAATTGAATTGAGGAGCCGTTCGGTCTCGCGATACATGCGCGGCCAATCCATCACCGTGCCGGCTGGGCCACCTTTCAACTCACGGCCGGCAAAGACGTTCGCGGCGATATCCAGCGAGGGAAATAGCGTAGGTTCCTGATGGATGATGCCGATACCGTGGCGCCGCGCGTCGAGCGGCGACGACATGGAGATTGGCGTGCCGCGATGGACGATGATGCCTGTATCCGGCCGCACTACGCCGCTCAGCATCCGCGCGACGGTAGACTTGCCGGCCCCGTTTTCGCCGATGATCGCATGGATCTCGCCGGCTCTCAGCGTGAAGTTCACGTCACGGACGACTTTGATCGGGCCGTACCATTTCGAGACGCCCCGCGCCTCGAGGGCATCGCCGCGCGGAGCGTTTGCCGGGGCCGCCTGATTCTGAGTCGTCATCGACCGTCCTTCATCGCAACATCGCCGCAAAGCCTGGAATGGAGGCACGGCAGGCATCTGGTCTTACCAGATGATTGGCAACGCTACCACGGTGTCGCGGGTTCGTCAACAGGGCCGCGGTTGATTTGCCGTCGTCGTGGTGATCCTGGTAAGACCACGACACGGCCCGGCGGTTACAGTGCCCGAAGTGTCCAAACGGTAACCCGATTTGCTGCTCGTCCACCGTCGATGCGGGCTCGCACGAGTCCGCGGCGGATTGACGGAAGGCGGCGGAAGCTTGCATCATCATAGCCGCCGTTGGGCGGTTCGTCAACACTTTTTGACCATTGATGTTGATTGCTGTTGTATCTTAGAGTATTCGTCATGATAGGAGGCACGCATGCAACCCGCGGGCAGCGGCAGATTCTCGGGTCGTACGGCGATCGTGACCGGCGCCGCGTCCGGCATTGGACTGGCCACGGCGCGCGA
>JANWHV010000166.1 GCA_025450255.1 Chloroflexota bacterium
CGCCCTCCGCGCCGTATTGCTTGTACCGGATCAGTTCGCGAGCACGAACGAATCGCGGGCGACTCTGCCGGCAGCGGTGAGTCGCGCCGATGCCGTGTTCAACGCGGGGCGGACCGCGCTGTTGGTAGCGGCGCTGGCGGAAAATCGGCTTGACCTATTGCGTGTCGCCATGGAGGATCGGCTCCATCAGCAGTATCGCGGCGCCGTGTTTCAGTATCTGGGCGCGGCAATCGATGCCGCGCTCGACGCCGGTGCGCATGGCGCATCGCTCAGCGGCGCCGGCTCGTCGGTTATCGCCCTGGCCTCGGACGGGTGCGAGCGCATCGCCGCCGTAATGCTTGGCGTGGCGCGCGATTATGGATTGCGCGCCCATACGCACATTCTGACTGCCGACTTGACCGGCGCCAGCTACGCGATCGACGCGTTGCCGGCCCGCGCGATGGCGTTAGAATTGCATGCCCACGATGCCGGCGAGATCGGCGATGGTAGCGCCCGCGCCTAGGCCCTCGCTGCGTCCCAGGTCCATCAACGCGGCGGCGGCAGCGGGCGTGTCAAGGTCATCGGCAAGGGCGGCGATGAACCGGCGGCGAATCTCTCTAAGGTGATTTGGCAGATCGTCGCTAGCAATAGGCTGTCCGCCCTTGTTCGCCCAGGCTTCGACACGTTCACGCAGCATGGCCTCATCCGTCGCCGCCAGCGTCAGGTCGTGCTCGTCGTAATCGAACGGGGTGCGGTAGTGGTGGCGGAGCAGGTAGAGGCGAATGGCGTTGGCGCGAAAACGAGTGAGCAGCTCGCGGGCCATGACCAGGTTGCCGAGCGACTTGCTCATCTTGGCGCCGCCAAGACGAACAGGCGCGTTATGCATCCAAAAGCGCGAAAACGGCGCCTTGCCGGTCGCATTCTCGCTCTGGGCGATTTCACAGCTATGGTGGGGAAAGATAAGATCGTCGCCACCACCATGGATGTCGACACGTGGCCCCAGGTAGTGCACCGCCATGGCCGAACACTCAATGTGCCAGCCGGGCCGGCCTTGCCCCCACGGGCTCTGCCACGAGGGCTCGTCGGGCGCGGACGGTTTCCAGAGGATGAAATCGAGCAGATCGCGTTTCTCGGGATTCTCCGGCGAGTCGCCTGTTTCGGCGAACTTCTCAAGCATTTGCTGTCGCGGCAGGCGGGCTAGGTCACCAAAGCGGGCCGCGGTCCGGCTCGAAAAATAGACGCTGCCTCCCACCTGATAGGCGTGGCCACGGTCCAATAAGGCCGATATCATGGCAACCATCTCGGGGATCTCCTCGGTGGCGCGAGGATAGTGCGTGGGCGGCGCGATGTTCAATGCCGCCATGTCGGCGACGTATTGTTCGGTCTGTTCGCGGCCAAGCACGTCCCACGGCACGCCGATCTGTTTCGCGCGCCGCAAAATATCGTCGTCAATATCAGTAACGTTTTGCGTGTACCGCACCGCGTGTCCGAGGTATTTCAAGTATCGGACCAGTATGTCGAACGTGGCATAGCTGAACGCGTGTCCCAGATGGGTCGTATCGTACGGCGTAACGCCGCATACATACAGATTGACGATTGGGCCGGCGACGAGTTCTTCCTTCGTTCGCGACATGGTGTTGAACAGCCGCATAATACGCTCCTAATAATTGCCGCTGAGCGGGAGAAGAGAAAGAGCAAGGATCGCGGCAATGCCGACTGCATTGTATACAAGGTGAGCCTGCGTGGAGCGATATACGGCAAATTGCTCGGCTGAGGAGCCTCGCGCCGTTAACGGAAGTACGCGCCTGGCCGCCCAGGCAGGCAAGCGCGCGCGTTCCGCGTCCGCTTGTGGGTTGCGCATCGCTCGCCAGTAGACCACGGTAAAGACAAAACCGGCAAGGCCAAGAGCAATACACGCGCTAACCGTGACGCCGGCCGTGATGTGCATCGCTCCGAACAACGCGCTGCGTCGTATCGCCGAGCCGGCACCGGTGGTTCCGCGCCGGAAAATGTCCTCCTCGACCCAGGCCAAAAGTGGCAGAGCGAGCAGGGCAGCCGGAGCATATATGACGGCGAAGATTGGATTGGTAAACGGAATGGCAAACCCATTTACGCCGGCATCGTTACCCACCTGAAAGAGACTGCCGAGACTCCAGTCCATGTTGCACCAGGAAGGCAACGCGCCCAGCAAGACCACGGCGCCTGAAGTAACGAACAAGGCTGCAAGCGCATACCCAAGGGCAGGCTGCCATTCCGAGGGCAAGAGCGAGCGATAGTAGGCCACGCATCTCGGCGCTTCGCGAACGGCCACGTAGCCGAGCGTGACGAACACCGGGACGGCGATCCAGAGCGGATTATGGCTGAGGCCGGCGGCGGCGAATGGTCCGACCACCAGGGCAGCAAGCCCAATCAGGGAGATCGCGCCGAGCAGCACGCGGCGTCTGTTAGAGGTCGAAAAGCACAAGCCACGTCCCTGAATCGAGCGCGTGCTCATGGCAGGGCCACCCCAGGACAGCCAGAAGGGCGCGCTGACGATCGGTCCAGCGTCAAGCTATACCTGCGCCGTCACACGCCGAATAATGTCCTTCAGGCGGACGATTTCCGACTCGTATTCCGAGCGCATCTGGTCGATCTCGACTTCAAATGCCTCGCGCATCCGCTCCTGACGCTCAGTGATCTCCTGTTGCAGCGCCTCGAGGCGCTCACTCATATTGAGGATCACTTCCACGCCCGCCAGGTTAACCTTCAATTCCTCCATCAGGCGGCGAATGAGGCGAAGCCGCTCGATGTCGCGCTGCGTGTAGTAGCGAATGCGGCCTGTTCCCCGATGTGGGTTGATCAGCCCAAGCCGCTCATAGTGCCTGAGCGTTTGTTGGTGAACGTTCACGGCCTCGGCGGCTATTCTGATCGTGAAACGTAGTCCGAGCGGACGCTCCTCCATTTCCCGTTCCGAATCACGCATGAGTGTTGGCATCTGGCTCTCCATTTTCCCATCGCGGCCCCCGCCTTTGGCGCCAGGGGCGGCTGCCACCGAGCGCGGCGGCGTGATTGGTTATACGCGTTCGAGATTCACGTTCCGCGATTACGGCACACCCATTCATGAGCTTGCCGCTTGTTTCCCACTGATACCGGCAAGCTCATTGAATAGCTCGCGTTCTCGGTTGCTCAACGGCGACCCTGTCGTGCCAGGCAGGGTTGCATGGAGTTTGACAAGCAAATCGCCATGCGTGCCGTCCTTCAGCCGAGGCATGCCCTGGCCCGCGAGTCGAAACTGCTTTCCATTCGCCGTTCCCGCCGGCACCTTCAGCAATACCTTGCCCTTGACCGTGGGGACGAGGACTTCGCCGCCAAGAACCAGCGTGGTGAACGGCACGTCCAGATCTTCGAGAAGGTTGTCATCCTCACGCCGAAACTTGGGGTGCGCCTTCAATACGACGACCAAATATAAATCGCCGCGCGGGCCAGTCCCCGCGCCAGGGTTGCCTTCGCCGGCGATGCGAATACGCGAGCCGTCACGGACCCCGGCGGGAATTTTCACTTCAATGCGGCGCGAAAACGACGTCCAGCCTGTCCCCTTGCAGGCCGTGCACGTTTTCCCTTGCGCGTCCAGGCCACTGCCGTTGCAGCGCGGGCAGCGGTCCTGCCCGGTAAGCGTAAACATGCGCTGGCCGCCTGAAAACGCTTCCTCGATAGAGACTTCAACCTGCTGCTCAATATCGTCACCACGCCGCGGTTTTGGCGCGGTTGAAGCGCGGCTCGCGGGCCTCTGGGTGGCCTGCCCAAAAATACTCTGAAAGAAGTCGCTAAAGCTTTCGGCGCCCGTCCCACTGGTCGCGGCGTCACCGGCCGTGCGCGCGCCTCGCCGCGCCCCGGCGCGGCCAATATCGAAGCCTGGACGGTTCCAGTTAGAGCCCAGTTGATCGTATTTCTGCCGCTTATCCGGATCGGTCAGGACCTCATGCGCTTCGTTGATTTCCTTAAATCTGGTCTCGGCGCCTTTGTCGCTTGGATTCAGATCCGGGTGGTATTTGCGGGCAAGCTTACGATACGCCTTATTGATGTCGGTTGGCGAGGCGTCCTTGGCCACGCCAAGCACTTTGTAATAATCCTTATATTCCATTGTCTCTTACCAGCAAGTGGGCAAACAGCATCCGCCCCTCAACACGCGCGAAGAACAGCACGTCGCCTACTCCCCGGACCTTGCCTCGCGCCCAAATGACCCGCCGTCGAGCCGGCCAATGGCGAGTGCTTCCACGGCGGTCGGCAACAGCATTTCCAGGCGCTGGGCCGCGCCGCGCATAGCCACGAAGTCTGACCGGTCGACAAATGCTTTCAATTCCATCGCGGCATCCTGAATGGCGTGACGCTCCCGCTCATCGTCGATCGAGCCACTTTCAACCAGGTGGTTCGCACGGAAGAGCAGCCCCTGAGCGTGGTTCGTCTGTTCAGCCTGTTCGCGCCTGCGCTCATCTTCCTCCGCGAAGTTCGCGGCTTCCGCCACCAATCGATCGACCTCGGTCGCGTTCAGGTTGGTGGTAGCGGTGATTGTGATTTGCTGCTCGCGGCCGGTGGCAAGGTCGCGGGCCGAAGCGCTGACGATGCCATTGTGATCGATGTCGAACGTCACTTCAATCTGCGGATCCCCAGCCGGCGCCGGATCGATGCCATCCAGGTTGAAGTGGCCGAGGGGCTGATTGTCCTGCGCCATCTCGCGTTCGCCTTGCAGCACATGGATGTCGACGCCGATCTGGTTGTCCTGACCGGTGGTAAAAATCTCGCTGCGTTTGGTTGGTATGGTCGAGTTCCGATTAATCAGTTTTGTAAAGACGCCGCCCACCGTCTCGACGCCGAGCGAGAGCGGGGTAACGTCCAACAGCACCACGTTCTTAAGCTCGCCAGTGAGTACGCTGGCCTGCACCGACGCGCCCAATGCCACGACCTCATCCGGGTTTACGCCCTGGTACGGCACTTTACCGGTGAGCTGCTGCACGAGTTGCTTGATTACTGGCATACGCGTTGACCCGCCGACCAGAATTACCTCACTAATCTCATCTTCGCTCATTTGCGCGTCCGCAAGCGCCTGGCGGAACGGTCGCATGCAGCGATAGGTGAGTTCGCCGGTGAGTTCCTCGAATTTGGCGCGGGTAAGCTCCTGATCAAGATGCTTTGGCCCACTGGCGTCCGAGGTAATAAACGGCAGATTGATTGTCGTGCTCACCACGGATGACAGCTCCACCTTGGCTCGTTCCGCCGCGTCGAGCAGCCGCTGCAACGCCTCGCGCTCCTTGGTCAGGTCGATTCCATACTCCTGCATGAACTGTTCGGCGAGATATTCCACGATCTTGATGTCGTAGTCATCGCCGCCGAGCCGCGTATCGCCGCAGGTTGCCTTGACCTCGAAGACACCGTCGCCTACGTCAAGGATCGAAACGTCAAAGGTGCCGCCACCGAGGTCCCATACGAGGATCGTTTCAAGGCGCTTTTTGTCGAGGCCGTATGACAGCGCCGCGGCGGTAGGCTCATTGATGATGCGCAGGATTTCGAGGCCGGAGATGCGGCCCGCGTCTTTGGTGGCCTGTCGTTGGGCATCGTTAAAGTAGGCCGGCACGGTAACGACGGCGCCGGTGACCTCCTCGCCGAGAAATACTTCGGCGTCGCGTTTGAGCTTCTGCAGGATAATGGCCGAAATCTCTTGCGGCGTGTAGGGGCGATCGTCAATGGCGACGCGCTGGTCGGTACCCATAAGCCGTTTGATCGACATGATGGTCCGCTCGGGATTGACGACGGCCTGGCGCTTGGCGAGTTGGCCGACCAGTCGCTCGCCCTTTTTCGTGAATGCCACCACGGAGGGCGTCAACCGGCTCCCTTCGACGTTGGATATAACCAGCCGCTCGCCGCCTTCGACCGTAGCAATCACGGAGTTCGTGGTCCCAAGGTCGATCCCGACCACTCTTCCCATCTATCGATATCCTTTAACTGCATTCTGCCGCGAATCGAGTATAAAACTTGAGCCACCTTTTGTCAAGGATGGCGTAGAGTCTCAGGTGATGCATCGTGGCTTACGGTGCTGGGTTTGAGATGCCTTGCGTCTGTGCCACTCAGCATTTGTTGTCCCTCGGCGCCTACTCCCCCTGATAAACCGTTCCAGAGATCCTTGCCGCCGGCTCAGATGTTGTTTGACACTCGGTACAGTACCGCGGACGGTCGTTGTACCACGGTGGTCAGAAAGCTCTTGAACTTTGCCGGCGAACGGGGGTCAGTCCCATACGTTGACTGTTCGAACGGACCCGCGTAAAGGTACGCGATGTGATAGGTTCGGATGATGCGTAGCGCGGTTTGCTGGTCCGCCGTGGTGTAAAGCGTTTTCACGTCAGCTTCACGTTGCGCCAACATGGCGCCCGCCGCCGCGGCGTCCGAACCGCCGCCGTAGTCACCGCGCCAGAGGGCCTCGTGACTGCCCGGCCAGCCGATGATGGTGGGCCTACCGGTCAGCGCTGACATCTTATTCGCGGACTTTTGCGGGAGATCCACCCAATAGTCCGAGCCAAACCCCTCCGCCACGACATCCGATGGGTTGGTATGATCCCGCACCCACGAGATAACGGCGTATTCGTCAGGATCGACGTCCCGCAGATAGGCAAGGCCATCCAGGCTCGACGAGATGGCGGCGCTCTGCGTTTGGCTACCCACTCCCTCTATCGGGTATATGGCCATGCAAAGCCCCAGGCCAAGGGCGAGCGTATACCATGCCCACCGCACCGGTTCAGGCGCATGCGCGCGCGCTACTCGCGTGAGCGAAAACACAGCGTATGGCGCCGCAACCGCGAGCAATATCCATGCCTGGTAGAACAGCTTGAATACGGTATTCATGCGATAGTTCGCCGAACCGTCAAAGTTATCTCTCAGATACGCGAAGTCACCGACAAACAGCACAAACACAGCGGTGAGCGCGAGCAGCAGGGTTGCCTGCGCGGCCGGATCCTCGCCACGGCGCCGGGACAGTACGGCATACAGTCCAGCCAACAGTAGGATGACATAGAGAAAATCCGTCCGGCCCGACCAGACGAAGCAAATGATCGACACGCCGTACACGATCCACCAGCCACCACCGGCCGGAAGGCCACGAAGCGCCGACGCTATGAGCGATATGTTCGTA
>JANWHV010000167.1 GCA_025450255.1 Chloroflexota bacterium
CGCCGTCCGGGCCGGCAAGCTGGAAGCTTCGGGGCAGCGCCTTCAGATACTCGACGCCGGCGGGACCGATCCTTTCGGCGGCCCAGGCATTCATGCGCCGCTCCGATGCTTTCAGACCGGCGTCACCAAGCGCATCGTCGTCCGCGAAGAGATAGAAGTCCGTATTGCCGAGTACCACGGGGCATCGCAGGGCCTGGATTCGCGCAAGCGTCTCGGCTGGACGCGGCCCTCCCGCCACCACGTCCCCGGCCATCAGCAAGTGGTCGAACGGGCCATGTCGCTCGATATCCGCCAGCACCGCTTCCAGGGCAAGCAGATTGCCGTGGGTGTCGGAGAACGCGGCCACGCGCATGCTTCAGTCCTCGCGCCGCAGGACGACTTCTCGGCCAAACTCCTGGCGAAACAGGTCCGCCTTCCGCTCGGCTCGTCGCAGCTCGACCTCGACCTCGGCCGGGGCGTGGACGAATACGTCGAGTCGCGCCGGCCCGAGCCGCGCGCGCACGGAGCGCACCAGCGATCGATGCGAGTAGTCCAGGCCATCGGCGATGCGGAGCAACGACGCCAACGCCCGCACCCGCGCCTGGGCATCGGCGGGCAACTCGCCGTAGCCGGCGTGGCGTGCGTCTGGCAGAGCCTTGCGGTGATAGCGCGCGACGCAGGCCACTTGCGCCATGCCTGCCGCGCCAAGAGCGGATGGTTCCGCGGCCACAATCAGCCTGTAGCTGTGCTTATGGTGGCCCTGCTCGGCGATGGACTGTCCCGTGTCGTGCCAATGCGCCGCCGCCGCCAGCAGATCGCGTCCATCGCGCGCCAGAGGCAACGAGTCCGCGAGCAGGTCAAACAGCGCGAGCGCCAGGAATGTCACCTGGATGCTGTGCGGGAGGTCAACTTGCGGCAGGGCGGGGAGGCGGGCCAGCAACGCGAGCGAGGGGTCCGCTCGTCGCTCCTCGGCTATTGACCATCCGTGCGCCCATGAACCGCCGCGATGCATGAATAGAGTTTACCGCGCATGTCCTCTCGCTGTTGCGCGTCCCACCACTGAATGAACGCATGGTACCGGCGGTTCCGCTCGTCAATCTTATGGCCCAATAGCGCGAGGATGCCCAGCCTGGGGTCCTCGGTCAGTTGCCGGTGAATGGCGGCATCGACGCGGGCCATGCGCTCCTCGTGCGGTGGGGGGGCGCCGGCCAGCGCCGCAAGCTCCTCGTGCATGCGCTGGGCGATCACCGAGAGATGGCGATGCAGCAATTCGATCATCACGTCGCAATCATGGATTTGACCGATCTGCTCCTGGATCTCTTTCACGTCGTCGATGCGCTCCGCGATATCAGGGCCGAAGCAGGCGCGGAACAGCTCGAGCGCGTACCGTAGGTGCTTCGCCGCGATGCGCATCTCGTGCAGTTCTTCCATATTTGTGGGTTCGTGGATGTACGACACCCATCCGTAGAGATCGGCCGTGCGCTCGATACTGATACGCTGCGCGTTCTCCTGCAGCGTCGCCCGTGGGTTCAGGCCGCCCTTCTTCCCGCCCTTTGCCGCGTTATGCGCCTCCTGCATCAACACGATGTACAGGTGGTGGCGAAACCCGGCACTGTCGACCGCGTCGAGCGTCTTCAGCATGGCGGCGCGATACGCCTCCCGCTCGTCACGGACGGACTGGATGAGGTCGGCGATGCCAGGCTGTTCGCCGCCCGGCGCTTTCCTGGCGTACTTCTCCAACGTCTCGATCAGCACATCGCGGTCACGCACCTCGCCGAGCGCGCGGGTAAGCGATGCGGCCATCTTATGCAGCGGCTTATAGGTTTTGGCGGGAAAGCAGATCGCGAAGACGTCCATGGCCGCGCGCAGGCGCCGGGACGCCACGCGCATGTCGTGTAGGTGCTCGATATCGTCGCCGGCCCGCGTGCCCGCCTCATGCTCGAACATCTCGTCGAGCTTTTGCCCGATCGCCGGCTTCGCCGCCTCCCAGAATGGCATCTCCGGTTCGACGCCGTGTATCTCGCTACCCATCAGGCCGCGCTCCCATCCGTCCCATTGAGTAGGATCATACCCTCGCGGATCCCGGTTGGGCTTACGATCGCTCGGTTGAGACCGCTGCGCTCCCACAGCGTGACCACGATGGTAATGCCGCCCAAAAGGGTGCGCGCGCGCAGCGCGTCAATGCAATAGTGCCGGGCGACCTCGGCCGATGAGGTTTGTGCCAGCATGCGCAGCACCTCCTGGGCCTCGCCAATCTCCAGGCGCTCGTCGCCATCGCGGCCATGCGCGAGACGGCGCAGATTATTGGCGGAGCCGCCCGTGACGATCAGCCGGTCGATCTCGGGATGGGGCAACGCGTCGAGTACGTTCATCAGATGCACGCGCAGCGCCCAGATCTGCGCCGCGGAGGGAGGATCGTCATGCAGGAAGCGCTCGACCGTCCGGCCCGCGCCTTCCGGCACCGAACGGGCGCTGACAATCTGGCCGTCGTGCGCCAGAATCAACTCTGTGCTGCCACCACCGCTGTCCACCACGCCGAGCCTGCCATCTACCTTCCGGTCCAGCGTGGCGCCGGCAAACGTCAGTCGTGCCTCTTCCTCGCCGCTGATGATGCGCAGATCGATGCCGGTTCGTTGCAGTATCAATTCCACAAGATCGTGGCCGTTTGGCGCTTCGCGCACCGCGCTGGTGGCGACAAGCAAGATTGGATCCGCGTGCAGAGCCTGGGCGCGGGCGTGAAAATCGCCAATTACGTCCGCTGCCCAATCCATCTTGTCGCCGTTGAGGGCGCCGTCGGGCGCGAGGTCCATGGCCAACCTGACCAGGGCAGTACGGTCGTCGAGCGTGCGGATGCCGTCGTCCTCAAGCTTCCCGACCAGCATGTGGACCGTGTTCGAGCCGACGTCGATAGCGGCGATAGGCTGATGCGACACGTGCGACGCTTAGCTTGACGCTGGCGGAGCGGCGCTCGGTTGCGCGGCTTTGGCTGGGACCTTCGCAGCGCCCTTCGCGGGTTGTGCCTTGGCCGTGGCGCCGGCGGCGGCAGGTTTTGACGCGCTCTTCGTAGACGCGCTTGCATTCGCGGCAGCGGCGGGCGCGGATTTGACGGCCGTATCCGGCTTTTTCGCGGGCGCGGCAGCAGCGAGGGTCGACTTGACCGCCGTGTCGAGCTTTTTCGCGGCCGTGGCGGCCGGTTTCGACGCGCTTTTCGCGGACCCGCCGGTATTCCCGGGCGCGGCCTTCGACACGTCAAGTGACTCTTGCACAGCTAGCAGTTGTTGCGCGGCCTCGGCAAGCCGCGCCTCCGCTCGCTCGAGCTGCGCGCGCAGCTTCCCGGTCTTCCGTTCAGCCTTCTGGTGCGACAACTGGGCCTTTTCCAGTTTGCGTAACGCCTTCTTCTTTCCTTGCTTGCCGGCCGTCTTGATCGCGTTACCGTCCTTCGCCAACGTACCGCTCCCTTCCCTCGTGTCGAGTGCTCGGCACATCGCCACCCATGGCGCCAATCGGGGCGATCCCCATCATACCAAACCCGCGCGTAAACATTTACCAGCGGTGAAGTGTAGCGCACTCACAGTAAACTCTGGTAGGACGCCTGGTCAAAACCCATCGCGGGCGGGTAGCATCCTCCATGGCGCCCACCGCAACATATACACATGCTTATATCACAAAGAGGGGAGCAAATGATCGCCAATTCGCCCGCCCGGTACGGTTTGCTCCGCGCCTACGGGGATTTGCTTCCTATCACCCCCGAAACACCGCTGCTGTGCCTCGGCGAAGGCAACACGCCGATGATCCGCGCGCACGCCATCGAGGCCCAAACAGGCATCCATCGCGTGTTCCTGAAGCTAGAGGGATGCAATCCAACCGGCTCATTCAAGGATCGCGGCATGGTGCTCGCGGTAGCCAAGGAAGTGGAGAGCGGCGCCCGCGCCGTGATCTGCGCGTCCACGGGCAACACCAGCGCTTCGGCGGCCGCGTACGCGGCGCGCGCCGGTCTGCGCGCCCTTGTCGTCGTGCCCGCCGGCTACATCGCGGCGGGAAAGTTGGCGCAAGCGCTGGCCTACGGCGCCACCGCCGTCTCGATACAGGGAAACTTTGATGCCGCGCTGGCCATCGTGCGGAAACTGGCGGAGTCGGGCCAGGCCACGCTGGTCAACCATATCAATCCCAACCGCGTGCTCGGGCAGCAGACTGGCGCCTGGGAGATTGGCGACGCGCTGGGCGACGCGCCGGACTACCTGTGCCTGCCGATGGGCAACGCCGGCAATATCACCGCGTACTGGAAGGGCTTCCGGCGCTATCACGAGCTAGGCCGCATCGGCCGCCTGCCGAAGATGTACGGCTTCCAGGCCGAAGGGTCGGCGTCGCTGGTCCGCGGCGAGGTGATCGAGCACCCGGTAACCGCCGCCACCGCCATCCGCATCGGCAATCCCGCCAGCCGGGCCAGTGCCGTGGCTGCGCGCGAAGAATCAGATGGCCGCTTCGAGTCGGTAACCGAGGATGAGATTCGCGCCGCCTATAGGTTCCTGGCCGCGCGCGAAGGCGTGTTCGCGGAGCCCGCGTCCGCCGCGAGCGTGGCCGGCGTGCTCAAGCTGGCGGCGGCCGGCGCGTTGAACAAGGACGCGACCATCGTCTGCGTACTGACCGGCAACGGCCTCAAGGATCCCGATTACGCGATCGCCATGGCCGACGAGTTGAAAACCATCCCCGCCACCATCGACGCCGTTGCCGCCGCGGCCGGTCTGGCCTGAGGCGGCACTTCGCGACGGCTAGCATTCACGATGTCTCGTCGTATCACTCCGATCGCAATGGGTCCGTGAATCGGCATGTGCTAATCGCTCGTGTTTGCGCATTACACCGGCCATATGGCAGTCTACAGGACATGAGATCGGCGATACGCCTGAGCAAGCCGTTCGCATGTCTGGCCAGAGGGACGCTGAGCGCCGCGCTTGTATTGGGTGCGCTTGCCGTACCGGCGGTGCGGGCAAGCACGCGCGTGCCGGGCAGCGGCGCTCCGACCGTCGACACGGCGGCATTCCGCGGCCTGGGGCGGCTGGCTTTCATCTGGGACGGTAGACCATACGTGCTCGACGGCGCCAAGGGAAGCCTTCGCGCCCTGGGCCAGTCCGGCGTTGTTTCGGCGCCCGCCTGGTCGGTGGACGGGCATTGGCTGGCCTATATCGATGCCGGCTCCGGCGCCGACCCGCGGCATGTGCTCTGGGTGGTGGGTCCGGACGGCTCCCACGCGCGCCGCTTCCGCATGTTGCCAGGCCCGGCGGAAGGACTCGCCTGGTCGCCCGTCGCGGATCAGCTTGCCGTGCGCGTGGGAGGGCGAGCCAAAACGGCGGGCGCGCTCTGGCTGGTCACGCCCACGGGCTCGCCGCGAAAGACCGCGCTGCCGGATGCGCGGCCATTCTGGTCGCCCGACGGGAAGCTCTTCGCCTACGTGACCACGCTTCCATCCAACATCCCGGCCGCGCGCAGCGACGTACTGAATACGGTGCCCGTGGCGGGCGGCGCGCCGGCGCGGCAGTTGTCCGCGTTCGAGAGCGGCATCGAGCCGGCAGGCTGGTGGCCCAGCGGCAAGGGGTTGCTCTACTGGCTCGATCCAGGGCACTCAAGTTCGCTGGCCGCCGATGGACTGAACCTATTCGCGCTCGCGCTGGGTGGCCGGCAGCCGCACCTGCTCATCACGATGCTTGCCTATGCCGATTGGCTTGCCCGCGCGCCCCTGGACCAGGATCTGCTGCTGGTGGCAGGCGCCGGTCGCATGGCCTGGCAGCAAAAGTCACTCGCCGTTTGTGACGTGGCGCGGGCGGCCTGCCGATCTCTGCCGCAGGCCGGAGGCACGGTCTCGCTCGATCCAGCCTGGGCTCCGCGTGGGAACCAGATCGCCTATGTGCGTGCGCGTGCCCTCACCGTGGGAGGTTTCGGCAGCGACAAAGCGCTGCGTGAGTGGGTACGTAGCCGTACCCTCGTGATAGCGCGTCCGGACGGCACGGGAGCCCACGTATTCAGCGCCGCCGGCGCCGGCGTTTACCAGCCGCAATGGGCGGCTGACGGCAGGCACCTGCTCTACTGGCGTGACGACGCGCTCTGGCTGCTTGACCGCCTCGGCGGCACGCCGGTGCGCCTGGTCAGCGCCTTTCCCAACTCTCCCGATCCGCGCGGTTTCTTCGGCTATGTTTCGTGGAGCGGGCTGACGGCCTGGTACCGTTAGTCTTGCGTTGACCGATCCCCCGTCCCCCCGCATACTGGCAGTATGAAAGTCACAGTGCGCTACTTCGCCTATTACAAGGAACAACATGGGCGCGCGTCCGACATGGTAGAGGTACCGGAAGGCAGCGACGTCGCCTCGCTCTGGCAACACTGCGTCGGCGATCATCCGCGTCTGCCCGCGCTCTGGCAGGCGACCGCGGTGGCCATTAACGGCGCCTACGCCGGGCGTGACGCCATGTTGCACGACGGCGATGATGTGGCCTTCCTGCCGCCGGTCAGCGGCGGCGAGCCGCGCTGCCGGTTGGTAGAGAACCGGATCGACGTCGCGGCCCTGGAAGCGGAAGTCGGCGCGGCGCGTCACGGCGCCATCGCCCTGTTCGTCGGCGTCGTCCGTGAGACCTCGCCCACCGGAAAGCACGTCCAGTATCTTGAGTATGAGGCGTTTGCCGAGATGGCCGTAAACGAAATGGAAGCCATTGCCGCCGAAATCGATGAGCGTTGGCCCGGCTCCGGCGTGGCTATCGAGCATCGCGTCGGGCGCCTGGAGATCGGCGAGGCCAGCGTCGCCATCGCCATGGCCACGCCGCACCGCGCCGCCGCCTTCGATGCCTGTCGTTACGCCATCGATCGCCTGAAGGAGACCGTGCCCATC
>JANWHV010000168.1 GCA_025450255.1 Chloroflexota bacterium
CACGTCGGAGGCGAGGACCAGAATGCAGGTCCCCAGTTCGTGCATATCGACGCCCGCGCGCGTCGCGAGGTCCGTGGCGATCGAGCGATCTTCGGCGGTCGTGGTCGGACCGCGAAATAGGAGGGTATCGGCGAGAATGCCGGAGAGCAGCACGCCGGCGATGGGCACCGGTACGGATATCCCCGCTTCGTGGAACAGCTTGGCGACAATGGTGCTGGTAGAGCCCAGGGGCTCGAAACGCATGAATGGGGGAGAATTGGTCTGGAAATCCGCGACGCGGTGGTGGTCGATGACGCCGAGAACCTCGGCCTCCTCGATGCCGGCCACAGCCTGGCCGCGCTCATTGTGGTCCACCAGGAATAGCCGGCGCCTGGCCGTTCTCAGCAGGTTGCTGCGACTGAGTATGCCAACCACCCGCTGCTCGTGGTCGACGACCACGAGCGACCGAGCCTTGCCGCCGCGGAGAATGTCCCGCACATCGTCTATGAGGTCATCAGGCCGGCACGTCAAGACCTCGGACCGCATCACATGCCGGACGGACGCGCTGAGGTTAATCAGGCGGACGGTGGTATAGGTGTGATGCGGCACGGAGATGACGGTCACCGCGCGCGCCCTGGCGAGATCGGTGATTTCTTGCGAAACGGGATGATTGCCGGTGACGACGAGCGCGCCCACGCCAACTTCGATCGCGGCGCGTTGAGCATCCTCGCGATCGCCCATGACGAGCAGGATATCCGGTTCAATCCGGCTGACCATGGATTCGACCTCCATGGCGCCAACCATCACGCGGTCGCGCAGCACGCGTCCTGGCGCATCGACAAGGACCTTGCCATTGAGCGTGCGCACGACGTTGGCCAGGTCAAGCGGCACATGATCAAGCTGGTCCGCGTCAAGATCGGCGATGAAGGTGCGCGCGAAGTCCTCGATCCCGGTTACGCCAACCAGGCGACCGCATTCGTCGACCACGGGCACGACGCGCACGCCCTTCGACTGCAGCAGTTGACCGACCTCGTACAGAGAATCATCACAATGCGCGCAGGCAGGGGAAGCGGTCATCAGGTCGGCGACTCGAGGGCGGACATCGGTCACCAGAACGGGGACCGGAACGCCGAAACGCTGGAGGATAAAGGCCGTCTCGCGGCGCAACGTGCCTTGCCGCGCGGCCCTAGCCTCGGCCTGTCCCTGAAGCTGAAGGAGGGCGGCATAACCGATGGCCGAGCATATGGAATCGGAATCAGGGTTTCTGTGGCCGAGGACGTAGATCGCCGAGGCCATGGCACCCCCTCGTCTAACTGTAGCCCGCGCATCCGGTCTCTGCGCATAGTGTACATGGTGCGGCGCGCATAGCCGCTGCCTGGAACGTCGGGCCCGGCGCGGAGTCGGCACGGAAGCTTCGGCGGATCGCGAAAGCCGCCAGGGCCGGCGGCTTAACGGCGGTGCAGGTGGGCGATCGGGGACTCGAACCCAGGACCTCACGGATGTGAACCGTGCGCTCTAACCAACTGAGCTAATCGCCCAAGGGAAAGTACAAGCACTATAGCATAGGGCCGGCATGGCGACAAGATGACGCGACGCCGTTTGGCACGCGTCATCTAGCGCCGGTGGGGGACCGTGACGTACACTCGTGCAAGAGAGTTACGGTCAGGGTTGGGAGATCGCGGTTATATGGAAACCAACAGCATACCAGACGCGCCCTTTGCGCCAGGAGGCAACACGCCGCTGACCGCCCAGATCATGCGCAGGCTGCTCAGGCAGCAGATCTACGTTGCCATCCTGGCGGCAGCGGTCATCTGGTTCCTGTTCGCGGCCCAGCATGTTATACCGCTGTTCATCTTCTCGTTTTTGCTCGCCTATCTGCTGTCTCCCGTAGTCGGGTTCATCACACGTGACGCCAACGAGCGGCACGGTTTTTCTCGCACCGGCGCCATATTGTCCGTATTCGCCGTGCTGATCATCATCCTGTCGGGAGCGGTCTGGCTGATCACGGGCAAGGTTGTAGCGGAGATTCACACACTTTCGACCAATTTTCCCACCCTGCGTCACGAACTGATCAACCGCGTACACGAAAGCGAACGATCGTTCCCCTTTGACAAGATTCCAGACAGCGCGCGCATCAGTATCGACAACACCATTAATAACCTCGACAGGGTGGTTGGCGATGAACTGCACAGGCTTGCTCCCACGGCCGTGCATGAGGTGCCGGGCTTACTGGAGCTGTTGGTTATCCCTATTCTGGCCTACTATCTGCTAAAGGATGGCGGCGAGTTCATCAAGGTGCCGCGCGGCCTGATGCGCGAGCATAGCCGCGCGCGTTACGACGTGCTTGTCAGCGACATAAATGAGTCATTGCGCGGCTATTTGAAGGGGCAGGTGACGCTCTCCCTCGTGGCGGCGATCGCGGTCTTCGTGATGCTGACCGCGTTCCGCGTACACTATGCCTACCTGGTGGCGATCACGGCGTTCTTCCTAGAGCTAATTCCGGTGGTCGGGCCGCTATTATGGGCTGCCGCGGCGGTGCTGCTGACCTACGTGCAGCAGCCAAATCATGCTATTTTCATACTGATACTGGTGGCGCTCGCGCACCAGTTTGACATGCATATTCTGGGGCCGCGCATTCTTGGCGGGCATCTGCGACTTCATCCGGCCGTGGTAATCGCCGCGCTCGTCTCGGGCACCGCTATTTTTGGTTTGCTCGGAGCGCTTCTGGCCGCTCCTGCCGCGGCGCTGCTTAATATCATCATTCGATACATGCTAGTAGAGGGGGCGCTGTCGTCCTCGGCTATCCTGGGCGATGCGGTGCGTTCGGCAGCGCCGCCGTTCAGGCCCGCGCCGCGGCCGCCTGACGAGCAAGCCGCGCCACGTCCGGGTGACCGGCAACCCACACACCAGGAGAGTCCTCTACCGCCGGACACAGAGTAAGTGAACGATGACGGATACCTCCCCGACCGGACCAGACGAATGGCAACGGCGAGGCGCCCGGCCGGTGGACAGCAAGGCAAGGTGGAGTCAAAGATGGCGGCAACCGCTTCCAGACCACGATCGACGACCGAGGTACTTATGCGCAATCCTGGCATGCCCCTCGATCTTAGCCCGGTACGCGGCGTACGCGTAAATCGCAGCGCGGTTGAGCGGCGAGCGGCGACCATGCCCACGCGGCGAACGGTCAAACGCGATTGGCAGGCCGCCTGGCTGCTGCGCGCGCTCACCTGTATTGACCTGACGACGCTGAGCGGCGATGACACGCGGGGCGCTGTCGCGCGCCTGTGCGGCAAAGCGCGACAACCGCTGCGGCAGGACATTATCGAATCCCTGGGCATCGAGCACCTGCACCTGACCGTTGGCGCGGTTTGCGTCTACCACAACCTGGTGCGGGACGCGGTGCAGGCGCTTCGAGGGTCGGGCATCCCTGTGGCGGCGGTGTCGACGGGGTTCCCTGCCGGCCAGATCCCCATGGCGAGCAAGCTCGCCGAAATCAAGGCATCAGTAGCCGACGGCGCCGCCGAAATCGATATCGTGATCTCCCGCGCGCACGTCCTGACCGGCGACTGGGACGCGCTCTACGACGAGGTGCGGGAATTTCGCGCGGCCTGTGGCCCCGCGCACATGAAGACGATTCTGGCGACCGGCGAGTTGGCAAGCTTGCGACAGGTGGCGCAGGCAAGTCTCGTCTGCATGATGGCAGGCGCGGATTTCATCAAGACCTCGACGGGCAAGGAAACGGTCAATGCCACGCTGCCGGTCGGCGTCGTGATGGCGCGGGCGATTCGCCAGTATCACGAAATGACAGGCTGGAAGGTGGGATTCAAGCCGGCGGGCGGCATACGAAGCGCCAAGAGCGCCCTGGACTGGCTGTCGCTGATGAAGGAGGAGCTTGGCGACCGCTGGTTGCGGCCAGACCTCTTCCGCATCGGCGCCAGCGGCTTGCTGACAGACATTGAGCGTCAGCTCGAGTACTTTGTCAGCGGACGGTACGCGGCGGCGAATCGCTTCCCCATGCCGTGACACGCACGCCGTTGCGTGTCATGGTCTGATTCCGATTGCGCCCGACCATTCGCGGCTGAGATCACAGGTATATTTATACGTGTGCGGTCCATTCCGGGCGCCGGCCGGCGCGACGGGCGCGGCTGTAGCCTGCTCGGCGACACACGAGGCTACCCGACAGTCGTCCGGCGCGGCGTAGCCACAAATACCAATAACAGTGCCACGCATGATGGAGGCGATGTAACGCGATGACTGTTGAAGCGCACAAAGAGACGCTCGGGTTCCAGGCCGAGGTCGTACAACTGCTCGACCTGATGATTCACTCGCTCTATAGCAACAAGGAAATCTTTCTCCGCGAACTGATTTCGAATGCCTCCGACGCCGCGGATAAGCTGCGATTTGAGGCTATCTCCACCGAGGCTCTCTTTGAGGACGATACCGACCTGCGCATCGTCGTTTCCTATGACAAGGATGCGCGGACGATAAGCGTCTCCGACAACGGCATCGGCATGAGCCGCCAGGAAGTGATCGACAACATCGGCACCATAGCCAAGTCCGGCACGCGCGACTTCTTCAAAGCGCTGAGCGGCGACCAGCAGAAGGACGCGCATCTCATCGGCCAGTTCGGGGTCGGTTTCTACTCGTCGTTCATCGTCGCGGACAAGGTAACGCTGACGACGCGCCGGGCGGGTTTGCCGGCGGACGCGGGCGTGCAATGGGAGTCCGACGGCCAGGGCGCCTACAGTCTGGAGACTATCGAGAAGCCGGAGCGCGGCACGACGGTGACCTTGCACCTGCGCGAGGGCGAGGACGAGCTACTAAGCGGGTACCGGCTGCGCACGATCGTGCGCAAATACTCGGACCATATCAGCTTGCCGATCCTGATGGCGCCTGAAAGCAAACCGGCGGAGGGCGAGGAGGCGCAACCTGCGCTCGAGACGGTGAATCGCGCTTCCGCGCTATGGACGCGCGCGAAGAGCGAGATAACCGAGGACGAATACACGGAGTTTTACAAACACGTAGCGCACGAATTCACCGAGCCGCTGGCATACGTGCACAGCAAGATGGAAGGGAAATACGAGTACATCATCTTGCTGTACCTGCCCGCCCACGCGCCGTTCGATCTCTGGAACCGCGACAGCAGGCATGGCGTCAAGCTCTATGTGCGGCGCGTGTTCATCATGGACGATGCCGAGCAGTTGCTGCCAAACTACCTGCGTTTCGTGCGCGGC
>JANWHV010000169.1 GCA_025450255.1 Chloroflexota bacterium
CGCCCGAGATAGGCCTCGATGACCAACGGATTTTGCTGGATATCCGCGGGCACGCCTTCGGCAATTTTCTTGCCGTAATCGAGCACGGCGATCTGATCGGAGATGCCCATGGTCACTTGCAGCTTATGTTCGATGAGCAGAATGGTCAGCCCAAACTCGGCACGCAGACGCTGGATGTAGCCAATGGCCTCGGCGGTTTCGGCATCATTCATGCCAGCCGTCGGCTCGTCCAGCAGCAGCAACCGCGGTTTGGCACCGAGCGCGCGGGCGATCTCGACGCGGCGCCGGTCAGCATAGGAGAGGCTGGAGGCGTATTCATTTTGGAGCGCCACCAGCGATGGCCCAAAGAAGCCGAGCAGCTCGATGGCGCGCTCGTGCGCGCCGCGCTCCGCGCGGGTATAGTTCGGCAGCCGCAGCAGAATCGAAGGCAGATTGCCAGGGAGCGAGATATGTTGCCCCACCAGCACATTCTCGAGCACCGTCATATTGCCGAAGAGGCGAATATTCTGGAATGTGCGCGCCACCCCGGCGCGCAGCACGCGATCGGGGGTGAGTCCGGCGACCGAGCGCCCATCGAGCAGGATCTGGCCGGAGGTGGGCTTGTAAATGCCCGTGATGGCGTTGAAGACGGTCGTCTTGCCAGCGCCATTGGGACCGATAATGCTGTAGATCTGCCCGCGCAGGACGTCGAAGTCTACGCCATCGACCGCGGCGAGTCCGCCAAAACGCATGGTCAGGCCGGCCACGCGCAGCAGCACATCAGCTTCTGCCATCATCGGCCTCCCTGATCGTCGGTACCTGGCCCGGCGTAGGCGGTCGCATCCTCTGAACCCGCGCCACCGATGGCGACACCAGCCTCTTCACGTTCGAGCAGCCCAACGGCCGAGGCCGACTCAGGCGAGGCGCCGATGCCCGCCAGTTCGCGCTTACGCCGCCGATCAGGAATCAAGCCCTGGGGACGAATCAGGACCATCGCGACCAGCAGCAGACCATAAATCAAGAACTTGGAAGTCCCGAAGTCGAAGTTGGCCAGGAAATGCAGCGGAGAGCTGGCAGGCGTCACGAGAGCGCTGCCGCCGACTACGGTGTTGATCTGGCCGAGCAGATAGACATCAATGAAGCGCAGAATGACAGCGCCCAGGATCACGCCGGAGATGCTCCCCAGGCCGCCCAACACGATCATGACCAGCACGGTGATCGAGACGTTGAAGCTAAAGAGATCGGGCTCGGCGTTCTGGAGCAGGCCAGCATTCAAGACACCGCCGATGCCGCCGATGGTGGCACCCAGCCCGAAGGCGAGCAGCTTGGTTTGTACCAGGTTAACTCCCGAGGTGGCCGCAGCGGTTTCGTCCTCGCGAATGGCCACCCAGGCACGCCCCAGACTCGAATCGCGCAGCGCGATCGAGGCCAGCACGACAATCACCACAAACGCGAGCACCAGGTAGTAGTACGGCGTGCGATCGACCGGATCGGTGAAGGAAATCAAGCCGAACGGCGTGTTGATCGGCGAAGGCCCCTTGGCGCTGATGCCCGTGTTTCCCTGGAAAAATGAGATGCGCTTGAACACATCGGGGACGATTTCACCGAAACCCAGGGTGACGATGGCCAGGTAGTCGCCACGCAAGCGCAACGTTGGCGCGCCGAGCAACACCCCGAAGATACCAGCCACGATGGCGCCCACAATGATCAGCGGCCAGAATGAAAAAGTCGGCGTGAGGACCAGTCTGCCATCGGCCAGCTGGATCGCGCCGAAGGTCCCTGCCGCCAGCGTGTAGGTGCCGATCGCGAAGAAGGCGACATACCCGAGGTCCAGCAGGCCCGCGTAGCCCACCACCATATTCAGGCCCACGGCCAGCACCACGTAAATGCCAATGGCGCAGCCATCCAGGATCAATTCCCCTGTGGCGAGGCCTGAGATCGGGTAGACAATGACCAACACCAGGATCAGGAGACCGAGGCGCCAGCCCGACAGATACCAGCCAAGAGGGCGCCCGGCGATCATGGTCGTATCCAGCAGGGTGTGCACGGTTGCCATCGGCGACCGATGTGGCGGAGCTTCCGTCTGCGTAGCCATATCCGCTCCCTCTTAGACCTTATCCGGTACTTGTGCGCCCAGCAACCCAGACGGCCTGAACACCAGAATCAGCACGAGGATCGAAAAGATGACCACTTCCGACCAGCCGATGCCATTGGGGATGTAGGCAATCGAAAGCGCCTCGACAATACCGATCACAAACCCCCCCAGCACCGCGCCGTTGATATTGCCGATGCCACCGAGCACGGCGGCGGTAAAGGCGATCAGGCCGAGCTGGAACCCGATCAAGAATTGCACCTGTCCGGCATTGAGATTATAAACCACGGCACCGGCGCCCGCGAGCGCGCCGCCGATGAGGAAGGTCAGCGCGATGGTCCGGTCGATGCTCACCCCCATCAGCGCCGCCGCCTCAGGATCCTGCGCGGTGGCACGCATCGCCCGGCCCAGCCGGGTGACGCGGATGAAGCGGTCAAGTCCGTACATCAGGCCGAGCGCCAGCGCGATGATGAAGATATCCACCGCGTTGATCTGCACACCGCCCAGGCTGAATCCACCGCCCAGCAGGCTGGGGAATGCGACGAACTCGCTGCCGCGCCACAGCTGGGCGACATTCTCCAGAATGAAGGAAACGCCAATCGCGGCGATCAACGGCGCCAGGCGTGGCGCGCGACGCAGCGGGCGGTAGGCCAGGCGCTCGATCGTGACGTTGAGCACCCCGCACACCAGCATCCCAACGACGACCAGCAGGATGAGCACACCGACCAGCGCGAAGCCGGTGACCGGCCCATTGAGCCCCATGGCCTGGACGAGGACGAGGGTGACGATGGTGCCCCACATAAAGACATCGCCATGGGCGAAATTGATCAGCTCGATGATGCCATAGACCAGCGTATATCCCAGAGCGATCAGGGCATAGAGCGCCCCGCGGGTAATCCCGATCTCAAGTTGCTGCAGCAAATACCCGAGCGCCGAGGACTGCGCCGAGGCAAGCGCCAGAACGTGCATGCCGGCCTCCTCCCTTGCGAGCGGACAGGGCGTCCCGCTGACCGTTGGGCCGAATGGCTATACGTCCCAACGGCTGACAGGTACACAACGGAGCAGACTTCATGGAGAAGCCTGCTCCGTGTATGTTCGCACATCACAGGATGTACGGCAACAGAATCGGACTAGGCGTTGATCTGCTGCTTGAACGTCCACATGCCTGTGGAATCCACACCGTAGATACTGAACACCTTGGTGCCGGCGTTGTCGCCGTTCGCGTCGAAGGAAATCGTGCCCGTCACGCCAGTATACGAGATGCTGGCGATCTGATCACGGATGGCCTTGCGGGTAACCGGCTGGCCGGCCGCGATCAGGTTCTTGATGGCCTTGATCTCGATCATGGTCGCATCGTAGGCCATCGCGCTGTACGGCAACAGGTCCTTACCGGGGAAGGCTGCCTTGTACGCCGTGACGAAGGCCGCCGCTGGGCCGGAAGTGAACTGGGAATTGTCAGGAGCCGCCACCGAACCGTAGGTGTTGGCCGCGGCAGCACCCGCCGCCGTCACGAAGCCGGGGTCATCAGCAATGCCATCGCCGCCAACCATCGGGGCGGTGTATCCGGCCGAGACCAGATCCTTTTTCAACGCGCCGCCGCCGCCAGAGGTGACGCCGCCGTAGAAGACGCAGTCAGGGTTCTTGTTCTTGATCGTCGCGGCCAGCGACGGGAGGCTGGCGATCTGCGCCGCGGTGATCGAGGCCGTGCCGGCGACCGTGCCACCGTTGCCGGTGAAGGTCGACGTGAAGTACTTGGCCAGGCCCTTGCCATAGGTGGTGTCGTCGTCGACGACGTAGCAGGACTTGGCATTAACCGGCGCGCCAGCCGCGACCTGAGCGTCCACCTTGCCCTGGACCACGTCGTTGCCCGGGATACGGAAGTAGTATTCGGGAATGCCCGCCGGATGCAGGTTGGAGAAGACGATGCCGTTGTCGGCGGCATACTGCGACAGGGTCAGGCCAGGATTGGTGTTGGCCGGGCTGATCTCGACCAGACCCGCCTGGGTGATAATGGGTATCTCAACCTTGGCGACGCCACTGTTGAACGGCCCCATGATGGCCATGATGGTCGGGTCGGCTGCCGCCGCCGTCACATCGGAGGAGCCAATTGAGGGATCGGGTCCACTGGTGCCTTCGTAGTTGTAGTGCTTGACGCTCAGCTTATAGCCGTTGCCGAGGTCCGCGTTCTGCATGACTGCCAGGTCGGTGCCATACTGAGTGGGCAGCTGCGCGGCGGCGTCGGTGCCCGAGACCGCCAGCTCCGTCGCGATCACCAGGTTCTTGTTGCCGGTCGGGCCGCTCCCACTCCCTCCGCCGCAGCCGGCGAAGATGACCGCCGTAAGCGCGACGCCAGTGAGTGCCGTGGCTCCACGTTGCCATTTCTGCATACTGAAAACGATGCCTCCTCTGATCCGCCACTTGCGCGGGACTCGAAGCTAACGCCCGCCAGGGAAGAAAACGCACTACCTCCCGTAAAGCGATTACTACTGACTACGCGCCGAGCCGTTGCGATATCTCAACATATCGTTCCGCGATATGTTTGACCGCGTGCGACCGCACCGCCCGTACTGTCCTGGCTCACGGCTCACGGCTCACGGCTCACGGCGGCGCGGCCTGGTCGGCCAGTCGCAGCGCCGCATCCACCTCTTCCGCGTCGGCCAGCGGCAGCGTCGGCCACAACGCGTGCGCCGCGTGATTCGCCGCGACCAACACGCCGAAACGCACCAGGAAGAGCGGATTGGGACCCGCCGCGCCAGCGATGAGCGCGAGCGCCTGGTGCGGCGCCAGCACGACGGCGCAGCCCGCCGCTGGCGCGGGGCCGGAAAAATACTGAATACTCGTGAACGCATTGCCGTCTGGCAGCAGGTTGGCCAGCGGGCCGCGTGCCAGCCACGCGCGCGCCGCGGCGCAGACGGAATCATCGGCGCTGGGGACACCGGCCTGGTGCCCGAACGCGGGCGTCACCTGCCAGGCGCCGTTGGCCCAGGTGATGCGCAGTACGATGAGGCGAAAGTTGAGGCCAGGGTCGCCCTGACCGCGTGCGACCTCCCTGCCCTGAAGCGTGGCGTAGTCCCACGAGAGCCAGGCAATCGCCGCGACCGTCCAGGGTGAGGTGGCGGTTGTGGGCAGGTTGACCGTGCAGAATTCCGAGCAATCCTGACCCGGAAAGCGACACGGATCGATCCGCAGATCGCTGCCGGAGCAGGGCTCATGAATGCCGAAGTCCGCCAGCAGATGGAACGCCAGCGTGGCCAGCAGCGGCGTGCTGGCGGGAACTGGCAGTTCCGCGGTGCCCGTGCTGGTAAGCGCGTAGAGTTGCCCGCGCGGCACGATTGCCTGATCGTGCCGCGCGGCCAGCGCCGACTGCGCCGCGCTCACCAGCATGGCATGCTGGTTATCGGGCAGCGTGGCCAGCGACTCATTCACGGGGATGACCCACCCGC
>JANWHV010000170.1 GCA_025450255.1 Chloroflexota bacterium
CCGGTGATGTTCTGCAGAAACACCAGGGGTATACCGCGCATGGCGCACAATTCAATGAAATGCGCGCCTTTGAGAGCGCTTTCGGAGAAAAGGATGCCGTTGTTCGCCAGGATACCGACCGGGTGGCCGTGAATACGGGCGAAGCCAGTGACGAGCGTAGCGCCGTATCGGGCCTTGAACTCATCCAGAACGCTGTCGTCGACAATACGCGCCACCACCTCGCGCGCGTCATAGCCGTGGCGGGAACTGGCCGGTACGATGCCGTACAGCTCACGCGGATCGTAGCGCGGCGCCAGCGGCGTGTCTACACTCCACGGGGGCAGGGATGGAGGAGGCAGGTTGCGAACGATCGCCCGCGCGGCGGCCAGAGCCTGTTCGTCGTCGGCCGCGAAGTGGTCGGCAACCCCCGATTGCGTGGTGTGTACAACCGCGCCGCCCAACTCTTCCGCCGTGACTTCTTCACCAGTGGCCGCCTTGACCAGCGGCGGACCACCCAGAAAGATCGTGCCCGTACCCTGCACGATCACCGTCTCGTCACTCATGGCGGGCACATACGCGCCGCCGGCGGTACAGGAGCCCATCACCACGGCGATCTGCGCGATCCCACGCGCCGACATCGTCGCTTGGTTGTAGAATATGCGCCCAAAGTGCTCGCGGTCGGGAAAGACCTCGGCCTGCAGCGGCAGATAGGCCCCGCCTGAATCGACCAAATACAGGCAGGGCAGGTGATTCTCCAGGGCTATTTCCTGCGCGCGCAGATGTTTCTTGACCGTGATCGGGGAGTATGTGCCGCCTTTCACGGTGGCGTCGTTCGCGACGATGACGACAGGGCGGCCGTGGATGGCGCCAATGCCCGTGACGATACCGGCGCCAGGCGCCTCATCGTCATATAATCCACCGGCAGCAAGAGCGCTGAACTCGAGAAATGGCGAGGCCGGATCAATCAGTTTGTCGATTCGATCGCGCGCCGGCAGCTTGCCGCGCGATCGGTGGCGCGCCATCGCCGCTTCGCCGCCGCCCGCCTCGACGGCTGCCGTCCGTCGCCGTAGCTCCTCAAGGAGCGCGCGCTGGCGAGTGGCATTACGCGCGAACTCGTCGGCATTGACGTCGATGCATGAAACGATGGCCGGCATACAAGCTAGTGTAGCAACGATGGCATGCTTTCCGCGACGTATCATAACCGTGTCGTTGCCTGAACGGCACGAGGACTGGGATACTGTCGCAAGCCGGATCACGCTAGCAGAATTGTGGGTTGTCCCCTGAAGAAGACACGGCGCTTTCGCGATCAGTCATTCGGCGGCATAGTCTGGCGAATGCTCGTAATTGTGGCGCGAGATGTCGAGCGCCGAACTGCCGCCATTCAGCCGCCGCTCGGGTCCGGCGATCGACCAGATACGCAGGCGCCGCGAGACGCTTCACGGGCTTCGCGCATGCCGGTGGCGGCAGCCGGCCTGGTCATAGTGTTATTGGTCGTCGTGTCATTGGTGATCCTTGTCAATCTTTATAACACGACGGACCAGGTGGGGCTGAAGGCGGATCCCACTGCCGTGCCAAGCACGATGTCGACCCAGGCGCCGTTCGTCGCCCCGGCCACCGTGCCCCTTACGGCTACGGCGGTGCTTGCGGGCGGTTCGGGGCCGCCGGCACGGCTTCTGGATCCGCGGGAGGCACTCCGCTTGTTCGATGGGCGCGTATTCGTCGCCGATACGGGAAACCACCGCGTCGCCATACTCGATCGTCGAGGGAACTACGCCGGCGCGATCACCCAGGGCGAACGCGGACCCTTGCAAACGCCGTTCAGCCTGGCCTTGACGAGTGACGGCACGATTGTGGTGCTCGACAGCGACGCCGGCCAGGTGCTCGAGTACAGCCCGTCCGGAAAGCTGCTGCGGGCGTCGGATCCGGCACTGTCGCTTTCCCGTGCCCGCGGCATTGCGCTCGATCCGGCCGGCAGAGTGTTGGTAGCGGATCCGGCGTCAGACGCGGTGGACACGTTAGGTCCCGATCTGGCCCTCGTTCACCAGCAGCCGGCGCTCGTGCCAGGGAAAGATGCCTTGTTCAATCAGCCGTCCGCCGTCAGCGCCGGCGCGGACGGCACCATCTACGTCGTGGATAGCCAGAACAACCGGGTTGAGCAATTCACAAGTGACTGGCAACTCCTGAAGCTGTGGTCGATTGCGGCAAGCGACACGCTGCATTCGCCGCGGGTCGTGAGCCTAAGCGGCGGCCGGATTCTGGTCAGCGACCCGCGCTATGATAGGCTGTTGCTCTTCGGGCCGGATTCGAACATTCCCCAGGCGTTCAGCGTGGTGGGACCGGATGGTCCAGGGGTGACGCCCCAGGGATTGACGGTTGAGCGCAACGGCCTCGTGCTTGTCACCTGCGGCGGCTCGAATCAGGTGCTGGAAGTTCGACTACCAACAAACTAGCGCGCCGCGAAACGCCGGTTCGCTATCCGTATGGCGCCCACGCGCGCCCACGGTCACGGGGTAGACTTATTGGTGACACGATCTTCAAGATTCCGAGGCTTTTCAGCGCAACGTCCTGGCTGTGCGTCAGGGCCGGCGGATGCCGAATCGAACCATTGTGACTGAATAGACAGCAGGGGGTGGTACATTGGCGGTGCTTCACGATCCTACCGTGTACGTGGTCGGTCGTCAGGTGGTGGACGACCGGGTCGTGCAGCAGTTTCTCGCCGACAACGAGGCCACCTGGGAGACGGACACGGAAATTGGTGGTGAATTGCTCGCCGAGATGGGCGGCAGAGTGTGCTATATGGCGTTCGGCGCCAAGCAGGGCCGGAAGCGCAACGACGAATACATCGGCAATATTCTCCAGCAACGTCACGGGAGCGTGCTTGAGCACGCGGTGTGGACATTTCTGATTGCCGGTGTTTCTCGAGCCTTGACGCACGAGCTTATCCGCCATCGCGCCGGCTGGGCATATAGCCAGCTAAGCCAGCGCTATGTTGACGAAAGCGACACGGACTTCGTCGAACCCGATATTATCGCCGCCGACCCTGATCTTCACGCCGCGTGGCAGGAATCGGTAGACCAATCGCACGCGGCGTACATGACGCTTGTCTCCAGGCTAACGGAGCGATTGAAGGCAGAGCAACCGGATCTGAAGCCCACGGCGCGGCGGAAGGCGGCGCGGCAGGCAGCGCGAAGCGTGCTGCCGAACGCGACCGAAACCAAGATATTCGTAACGTCCAACGCGCGCGCGCTTCGGCATTTTATAGAATTGCGCGGCTCGGAGCACGCGGAGCCTGAGATCCGAAAGCTTGCCGTGGCGCTGCTCACAATAATGCGGCAGGAGTCGCCGAGCATGTTTGGCGATTTTACGATTGAAACCCTGGCCGACGGCAGCCTTGCCACGTCAACCGCGAACAGCAAAGTCTAGCGAACGGCGGAAAAGCAGGAGCCAGGAAGAAACCACGGAGTCAAACGGAAGGGCGCGGGCGAGTATTCAGGCCTTAGCGCCGCGTCTCGAGGCTTCGCGACGGAGTTTCCGCCGCATTGCCGCGCAATACTCGCGGTCTTTGCGAAGCTGCTCGACCAGGCGCGCGTCTCCCGAGGCAAACGCGGCCTTGACAAACGGCGCGAAATCGCGCTCCGTCGGCCAGTCCGAGAGTGTGGTGTAGGCAGGTGACATAATATCGGCGTCGCCATGCCAGATCTGATTGAACGCTACTTGTGCGTCGGGATCCGCTTGCGGGACGAGACGCAAACGCGGCCGTGGCGCGTGGAGTTCGAGGGGCGCCGGCGTGGTACCGGGTTCCTGTTCGATTGGCTGGGACATGTCTCGCCTCCGGGTCGAGTGGCGCTTCTCACAGCTATACCATTCTACACCACATCCCCGTAATTAGAAGCGTTTATCCGGATTATTCCCATTTCTCAGGCGATTCTCTTGAATTTTAGCCGGCATGTCACCCATATATCGTGCCCTGAATGGCATCTGGCACAACGCCTTGCAGAGTTACTTTTATGCGCCCCCAGCCGATAGGCGCTGTGCGGCCAGGATCCCCGCCCGTACCTGCTCGGCGATGCCGGTGGCGTCGAGTCGAAGCTCGCGCCGCTGCTGCGACTGTGTGGCGTGATCGATGAAGCGATCCGGGACGCCGATCCGGTGTACGTCGACATCGGTAATGCCGAGGCGCTCCAGCGCCTCCATCACCGCCGATCCGAAACCACCCGCGATAGCATTCTCCTCAACGGTAAATATCTGCCGGAACCGCCCGCCAAGATCGGCGAGAATGCGCTCGTCGAGCGGTTTCACAAACCTGGCGTTGACAACGGTGGCCTGGATGTCTTGTTTGGCCAGCATGGCGGCGGCATCGAGCGACGGCATAACCGTAGCGCCAATGGCGACGATCGCCACGTCGGAGCCATTTCGCAAGACTTCGCCTTCGCCAATAGTCAGGTTGCGCATCGGCTCTTCCGTCGACACGCCGTATCCCGCGCCGCGGGGATAACGCACCGCGATTGGCCCGTCGTGCCGCAAGGCGGTGACGATCATGTGGCGCAGCTCGTCCTCGTCCTTGGGCGCCATCACGACCATGTTCGGCAGCGAGCGCAAATAGCTTAAGTCATAGACACCTTGATGGGTGCGGCCATCGTTGCCCACGAGACCGGCCCGATCGATGGCGAATACCACGTGAAGGTTTTGCGCGCACACATCGTGGACGATCTGATCGTAGGCGCGCTGCAGGAAAGTCGAGTAGATCGCGGCGACGGGTCGCATGCCCTGCGTGGCGAGCCCGGCCGCGAAAGTGACGGCATGAGCCTCGGCTATACCAACATCGAAAAAGCGGTCGGGAAATCGCTTGCTGAAGCCGACCAGGCCCGTGCCGCCGCACATGCCCGCGGTGATAGCCACGATCCGTTGGTCGTTCTCGGCAAGCGCCGTCAGGGTTTGACCGAAGACCGCGTCGTAATTAGGCGCAGACGGCTTGGCGCTTCCAGGCGGCGACACGCTGTGAAGTTTTTCGTTGTCGGCTTCGGCCGGATCGAAGCCCTTACCCTTCGTGGTGTACAGGTGTACGAGCACGGGGCCGCGAACGGTTCTGGCGCGTCGCATCACTTCCACGAGCCTGGTCATATCGTGCCCGTCAACCGGGCCAAGATAGGTGAAGCCTAGCTCTTCCCAGAACATGTTGAAAAGCACCAGTTCCTTGACGCTCTTCTTGACCCGCTTGGCAGCGCCTAGCGCGGTGCCACCCATGGGCACGCGGTGCAAGATGTTCTCGACCTCGCCCTTTGCCGCGCTATAGCGCGGGTCGGTGCGCACGCGCTCGAGCATGCGCGCCACGGCGCCCACGTTTGGTGAAATGGACATCGCGTTATCGTTGAGCACGACGATGATCGGGGAGCGAAGCTGACCGGCATTGTTGATTGCTTCGTAGGCGAGGCCGCCGGTCAGGGCGCCGTCGCCAAGCACGGCGACGACGGAATGGTCCTCGTGACGCAGATCGCGGGCAACGGCCATGCCTACGGCGGCGGATACCGCCGTGCTGGCGTGGCCGGCGCCGAACTGATCGTGCTCGCTCTCCTCGCGCATCAGGAAGCCGGAGATACCGCCTTCCTGGCGGATTGTGTGCAGCTTGCCGCGGCGGCCTGTCAGCATCTTATGGGGATATGCCTGGTGCCCAGTGTCCCATACGATTTTATCGCGCGGGCTCTCAAACACACTGTGCAGGGCGATGGATAGCTCGATGGTGCCGAGATTGGACGACAGATGGCCGCCGGTCTGCGAGACGCTTGAAATAAGCTCTTCGCGTAGCTCCCTCGCGACCATCGTCAATTGCCCGGTATCCAGGCCATGAAGGTCTCGCGGTAGGTCAATCGTGTCAAGTAGACGTGGCATCTCGATCCTCGGGAAATACGCAAAACCAGCGGTTGAACGCCTGCCGCCAAGCGATCAAAGCCGGGCCGGCGTTGTGTCCTGAACAGGTACGTGACCCTGTCGATCGGCCATCTCATCGTACTTGCGGGATCTGTACGTGTCAAATACGTTACAGGGCGTCCCGGCCATATGTTGTCGTGGTGGGCGCCGATATTTTCTCCTGAAGTGTGCGCTCCGATCACGAGGATCAGGCCATGCAAGGTTGGCATGCGCTCAGCTTGCCCAGGGCTTCGCCGTCTTGCTACACTTGTGACGGATCGTGCCTTCAGCAGGTTGCCGCGGCGGCGTAGCTCAGCGGTAGAGCAGCGGACTCATAAGCCGTTGGTCAGTGGTTCAAATCCACTCGCCGCCACTCCTTGACCCCGAGCACGGTTTTGCCGTTGGCGCGCGAACCCCGGTGCCCAACCAGTTGCATGGCCGGTCGCGCCTGCTTCGAGAATGCGAACACCAGCCTGGCGAATCTTTGCCAGTTCAGGCGACTGACCGACTGCATCGGTAACCAGCAACTCAACGCCGGCAACAGGCGCCGGTATGGTCGGCGGTGTCTCGTAGAGCCCACGCCTGCGTCCGTCTCCAACCCGGCGATGTCGCGTGCCGCGTTCATACGCCAAGATGATCGCGCAGATAAGCCCGGCTCTGTTCAGCTGCCGCCAGCGGGTCGGCCGGCGCATCCTGTTCGACGATCACCCAGCCGTCGTAGGATGCGGCCTTTAGCGCCTCGAACATCCGCGTGAAGTTGACCGTGC
>JANWHV010000171.1 GCA_025450255.1 Chloroflexota bacterium
GATGGCGCCCACTTAGGGCCACCGAAAGGTCAGCCTTGAACACGAGCTCAATGTCACGTCTCACTGGCAAGACATCCTGTTCGCACGTCGCATTGTCGGGACCCTTCAGACCGAAGCTGGCGAGGGCGTGGCATGTAGGCTAGCCGCCCGCGATCGCCGTGTCCGTCAGGGCCAGAGCCAGCATGGCGTTGCCGGCCAGCGCTCGCTCCATCTGCGCGATGCTGATGGATTCGTTCGCGATGTGGCAGTGCTCCTCCAGGCCGGGACCGAAGCCGATCGGCGGCACGCCGGCATCGTGCAGGTGGCCGCCGTCGGTGGCGAAGGCCCAGAGGCCGGACGGATCGCCGCCCAACGCACTCTCCGCCGTCCGCACCGCCCAGTGGTCGGCCGGCAGCGCGTAGGGGCGGAACACCGAGGGCAGGCTCATGCGCATGCCGCTATAGCTCCGCGGGTCGTCTTGCACCACGGCTACCGTGCCGCGGCTACCCGGTATGAGTGCCGCGTCGAGCTTGCCCTGCAGAATCTTGACCATCGTCTCCGCGTCCTCGCCCGGCACGGTGCGCCAATCGAGGTGGATGCTGACGCTTTCGGGGATCACATTGATGCTCTCATTGTCGGAGCGGTAGATGGTCGGCGCCAGCGTGGCGGACCCAAAATCAGCATGCGAGGCCATCGGCAGGCCGGGCAGCGAGAGCAGGAACGCGGCGGCGACCGCGTGCGGGTTCACCGCCCGGTCCGGCGCGCTGGCATGGCCCGCTTTCCCCGCGATCGTCACCTGCAGCCCGGTACGGCCGCGGTGCCCGCGCTTCAGCTTGAGATTGCTGGGCTCGCCCACTACCGCGCTATCGGCGCGCAAGTGCGTGGCGAGATGCCGCATGCCGAGCCCGCCGATCTCCTCCATCACCACGGCGGTGACGTAGACATCGCCTGCCGGGTGCAGCCCGGCCGCGCGGAGCAGCGGCATGGTGTACACCTGGCAGGCCAGGGAGCCTTTTATATCGGTGGTGGCTCGGCCCCATAGCCTGCCGTCGGCGACGTGGCCGGAGAAGGGATCGGCGTGCCAATAGGCGCGATCGCCGGGCGAGACATGGTCCATGTGCGCGTTGAAGAGGAGGGAGCGGCCGGCGCCGGCGCCGCGCACGAGGCCGATAACGTTCCCGGCGGCGTCTATCCGCACGTCGTCGTAGCCGAGATTTTGCATCTCATTCCGAACCAGGGCCGCCACGTCGCCCTCCTGGCCGGGCATGCTCGGCGTCCGCACCAGGCGGGCGGCAAAGTCGACGGTAGCGTCGAGATGGGCGGCGGCTTGGGCGCGGATCGTCTCCGGCATGGGCATAATTGGCTCTCCTCCCTGGCGGTTTCGTAGGAGAGTATAGCGGATTGGCCCGGTATCGCTTTACGCATGCGCGCATCGGTGAAATACTGTAGCTACTTGCACGCTCTTGATTACCGCGTCCGATGGCCCGGTCCTGCCAGGTGACGGGGTGGGCGATCCACGCCGAGGCACGATATGTGAGGTGGCACGATCCGGCAGGCTTACTCCGTACCGTTCATGTAACGCGATATCGCGCCGCGCATAGCGAGAGGTGAGGGGATATGGCCGAGGCGCACACCCTTATCGTGGCCGTGGAAGACAGCGGGACGACGACCATCGTGGCGGTAGAGGCGGCGCACGTGGCCCTGGCGACCGGCGCCACGAAACTGGTCCTCTTGCACGTGCTCGATCCGCGCGCGATACCAAGCGCCGCGGTAGCCCTGAGCGGCTACTATATCCCCATTGCGGAGACGGAGCAGGAAGGCGAGGCATTGCTTGCCCTGGCTGAACAGGTGATACGCGCGGAGTGCGCGGCCCTGGGAAAGCCGGCGCCGGCCATGGAGCATGTCGTGGTGGGCGGCAACCCGGGGCCGGTGATCGCGCAAATGGTGAGCGAGCATGGCGCCGAGGGCATCGTGCTGGGCGCGCGCCGGCCGCACGCGTTTGGCCGGCTTACCCATCCCGATGTGCGCTCCCATCTGTCAGGACATGCCAGGGTGCGGATCCATGTCGCTTCGCTGCAGGCGCCTGCAGACGAGAAAGACGGCTGAACTGGAAACTTGACAAAACTCCTTGACAGTTACGCCCAAGTAAGCCTATACTCCATCATTCCTTAGCATCTTCCCCGTTCTTACCCCGGGCCGCGAGTACCCATGCGTCCGTGCCGCGCCGGGAAGCTAACGTGCGTGCTTCCAAAACGGTATCCCGCGCGCGGCATTAATGGAGGATTCTACCTACTCACTTCCCCACCATACATTCCGCAATACCGTCGTGTAGAGAGAGATACGCGGCAAGCATGGCCTGGTAACAACCCCACGCGACCGTATGGATGCGAGAGGACTTGAATTTTGAGCGATCATCTCGACCGCAATCTTGGGCTGGAAATCGTGCGCGTAACGGAGGCCGCGGCGCTCGCCGCCGGCCGCTGGATGGGAAAGGGCGCGAAGGAATCCGCCGATCAGGCCGCCGTCGACGCCATGCGCTACGCACTTTCGTCCGTCGATATGGATGGCGTGGTGGTGATCGGCGAGGGCGAGAAGGATGAAGCGCCGATGCTCTACATCGGCGAGACAATCGGCACCGGCCAGCCGCCGCGGGTGGATATCGCCGTGGATCCCATAGACGGCACGCGCCCGCTGGCAAAGGGATTGCCCAATGCCCTGGCCGTCGTCGCCCTGGCCAGCCGTGGCAGTATGTATTACCCGCCGAACATCGTGTATATGGATAAGATCGCGGTCGGCGCCGCCGGTAAAGGCCTGGTCCATCTTGACGCGGAACCGGCGGAGAACCTGGCCGCGCTGGCCAAAGCACGAGACTGCGACGTTGGCGACCTGACCAGATGCGTGCTGGAGCGGCCCCGGAACGAGGCGCTGATCGCGAAAGTGCGCGCCGCGGGCGCGCGCCTGAAGCTGATCCCCGATGGCGACGTTGCCGGCGCGCTTACCGCGGCCATGGAGGACTACTCGGGCGTCGACATGCTGATGGGTATCGGCGGCTCGCCGGAAGCGGTGCTCGCGGCGTGCGCCTTGAAGTGCCTCGGCGGCGAGATTCAATGTCGCCTATGGCCGCGGAATGACGAGGAGAAGCAAGCGGCCATTGCCGCCGGATTGGCTGAAAGCGATTTCGATCGCGTGTTGACCACCGACGATCTCGTACGGAGTGATAACGTGTTTTTCGCGGCGACCGGCATCACAAACGGAGAGTTGCTGCGCGGCGTGCAGTATTCGGGCCACGGCGCCCAAACTCATAGTATGTCGATGCGGTCGCGTTCAGGCACTATGCGCTGGATTGAGGCGGTGCACCATTGGGAGAGATTGACGGATTCGGACGCCAGGATGTTCGATCCCCGGATTTGGCGGGATCGCACGCGGGCGGGCAAAGCATAGACAGCTACACAAGCGATCGCGCGGCCCGGCTCGCGCTGGCGGGCGCGCCGCGCGAGCAGAGCGATCTGGATCGGCCGCGACCCGCCATCGATCGCGAGCCACGCGATCTTGACCGCGGCAACGGCGCGGGCGTGCCGCGACGGGCGAGTCTTCCCGAGATGGAGAGCATGACCCTCACCGAGTTGCGTGAAATGGCGCGCGACATGGACGTGAGCGGCTACACCGCGCTCAAGAAAGGCGACCTCGTTTTCAAGCTGCTGCAGGCGCAAACCGAGCAGCAAGGGAACATCTTCCGCGAGGGTGTGCTCGATATCGTGGAAGAGGGCTTCGGCTTCCTGCGCAAGGACCGCTTCCTGCCCGGCAGCGACGACGTCTATGTCTCGCTCTCACAGATCCGGCGCTTCGGCCTGCGCACCGGAGACCGCGTCAGCGGCCAGGTTCGGGCGCCAAAGGAGAGCGAAAAGTACTTCGGCCTGCTGCGCGTGGAGGCGGTCAACGGGCTGGACCCGGAGACGGCGAAGCGCCGGCCCCACTTCGATCGGCTGGTGCCGATTTACCCGATCCAGCAGTTCGTGCTAGAGACGTCGCAGAGCGTCGTCTCCACCCGCTTGCTGGACCTCGTGGCGCCAATCGGCCGCGGCCAGCGCGGCCTGATCGTGGCGCCGCCCAAGGCCGGGAAGACCGTGCTGCTCAAGCAGATCGCCAACGCGATCAACACCAACTACCCCGATGTCCATCTGATGGTGGTCCTCGTGGGCGAGCGGCCCGAGGAAGTGACGGATATGGAGCGTTCGGTGAAGAACGCCGAGGTGCTGAGCGCCACAGTCGACGAGCAAGCGGACCCTCACACCCGCGTGGCCGAGATGGCCCTCGAACGGGCAAAGCGGCTGGTGGAATGTGGCCGTGACGTGGTGCTGCTGCTCGACAGCGTCACCCGGCTCACCCGCGCCTACAACACGGCCATCCCTTCCAGTGGCCGCACTCTTTCCGGTGGCATCGATCCGAACGCCATCTTCCCGCCGAAGCGCTTTTTCGGCGCCGCGCGCAAGATCGAGGGCGCCGGCAGCCTCACGATCGTCGCCACCTGCCTGATCGAAACCGGCAGCAGGATGGACGACGTGATCTACGAGGAATTCAAGGGCACCGGGAACATGGAAGTGATCCTGGAACGAAAACTGGCCGAGAAGCGCGTGTTCCCCGCCATCGACGTACAACGCTCCGGCACGCGCCACGAAGAGTTGTTGATGGACGAGGTAACCCTGCAGCGAGTCTGGCTGATGCGGCGCATGCTTACCGCCCTGGGCGCCACCGAGGGCACGGAGCTATTGCTCAATTTCCTGGCGAAGACCGAGAGTAACCGCGAGTTCCTGGCCTCGCTGCACAAGGGCGATATCGAGGCATAGCGCGCCGCGCGTCTCGACGAGCGCCGCCATGTAAGCTCGCTTCGCGTCACGCCAGGGCGTATTGGCCCGGCGCCAACATGCGGGGTGATCGCGTGACGTTTCACTGGCCGGCGATCCTTCCCGCCCCTGACACCTAACTCAGCCGCGACAAAAAGCGGCCTGTACATTGGCTTGCACGCCTCACGGTCGCTGGTCACTTGACTAGCGCCATGATTCTGATCGATGGTGAGCGGGTCCATCCGCCCATCGTCCTACCCGGCCGCAGCCGATCCGGTCCCTGCCATCCGGCCGCAGCCGGAGGCTTCCAACCGCGGCCCACGCCCCAACTGGGGGATGGTGCAAACGCGGCAAACGCGGCATGCTACCTCGTACAGCGAACGAGGTGCGGCAACGCGATGGACACCACCTATCTCAGCTCGGGCCAGGCCGCCCGGCGGCTGGGCATCTCTAACCGCACTCTGCTGCGGGCCGTCCGGCGCGGCGATCTGCAGCCCGCCACGTGCTCCCCTGGCGGCTGGCTCCGGTTTCGCGCCGAGGAGGTTGATGCCTATGCCAGATCGCTGGCGCCCCCCTCACCGGCTGGACCCGCCGTCCGCCCTGATCGAGAACGGGCCGACCGCGCCGCGCGCCGCCGAGGAGGGCCCGGAGGGGTATTATCGGCTCATCGCGGATTTGACGTCCGACTATGCATACAGTTTTGCCGTCCAGGCGGACGGCACGCGCGTGCTCGAGTGGATGAGTGGCGCCTTTGAGGCGATCACCGGCTACACCCTGGCCGACATGCGCACTGAGAGCGTCCAGCGCAACCTTATCTATCCAGACGATCTGCCCACTGTTAGCGAGCGCATCCAGACCCTGCTTGGCGGACAGCCTATCACCCGCGAGTTCCGTATCCGCGCGAAGGGAGGCGAGATTCGCTGGGTGCGTGATGCCGCGCGACCTGGGTGGGAACAGCCAGGCGGCCGCGTGGCGCGCATCATCGGCGCGGCGCGGGACATCACGCTGCAAAAGCAGGTGGAGCAAGAGGCTCTGCGGGGCCGGGCGGCGGCGGAGGAATTGTCCCGTCTGCGCAAGGACCAGGCGGAGGAGGCGGAGGCCATGGCACGGGTGGGCGCCGCCCTATCCAGCAGCCTGGAGCCGGCCGAGCTCTATCAGATCATCCTCGATCAGGCGGCCAACCTCCTGCTCATGGATACGTCCTGCGTCTTCCTCCTCCGGGAAGGCTGGGTAGTGGTTGCGGCAACCTGGGGCCAGCCGAACCTGCCCGTCGGCACCCGGGCCTTCCCCATGGATGAGCGGCTTCGACTGCGCTGGCCGAAGGCGGGGGACCCGCCGCTCTACTGCCCCGACATGCGGCTTGTGCCGGGACGTACGCCGCGCGAGCCCTGGGTCGGCAAGGATGAGGTTCGCAGCATCATCACCGTGCCTCTCGCCATCGAGGGTGAATTGCTGGGGGCTCTGGATGTAGCCAGCACCAGGGTTGACTTCTACACCGAACGCGATATACGGATCGCCGCCGCTCTGGGCGACCGCATGACCCAGGCGCTGCGCAACGCCCGCCTCTTCGCGGCCGAGCAAGAGAGGAGCCGCGTGGCGGAGGAGCTTGCCGCTCTGCGGCAGGAGCAGATACGCGAGGCCGAGGCACTGGCCGGCGTAAGCGCGGCGCTGGCCAGCGCCCTTGACCCCGGCACCGTCTATCAGGTCATTCTCAGCCAGGCCGCGCGGGTCTTGCCCTTCGATCACGCCGAGATCGCGCTCTATAAGAACGATTGGGTAGTGAGCGTGGCCACCCTCGGCGGTCCCGATATCCCCCCTGATACCCCTCTGGTTCCAGTCAATCCAAGCACCAGCACGTGGCGATCCTTGACGAACGGCGAGCCCGTTTACCTGGCCGATACCGCCGAGGTTCCCGACTGGACCGATATTCCTCCCTGGCATGGACCCTACCGCGTCCGCAGCATGATCATTGTTCCGCTGTTCATAGACGGCGCGTTGATCGGCTCGTTTAAGGTGAACAGCTATGTGCCGCATTTCTACGGCGATCGCCACATCCATATGGCGACCGTGTTCGGCGAGCGGGCCGTCCTGGCGGTGCGTAATGCGCGGCTCTACGCCGCCGAGCAGGCACGCGCGCGCGCCGCCGAGGATCTGGCAAGGCTCCGCAGCGACTTCCTGGCATCCGTCAGCCATGAGTTGCGCACCCCACTCACGGCCATCGTCGGCTTCGGCGAACTGCTGCAAGCGCGTTGGGGGCAGTTGAGCGAGCCCAAGCGCCTGGAGCATATCGGCCATATGGTCCTGGCTGCCAACCGCCAGCAGCGGCTGGTCGAGGATCTGCTGGTTATCGGCAGGATTGAGGCCGCCAGGATGGCCCTGACCTGTGTGCCGCTGGAGCTGGCGCCCCTCCTGGAGCAAGCGGTCGTGGAAGTGCAGGCGAATTATCCAGGACAGTCCATTGTGCTCCAGGGTCCCGCCGGCGCGAAGGTGCTGGCCGACGCCGCCGGCACCATCCAGGTGCTTGTCAATCTGCTTGACAACGCCGCCAAGTACTCGCCGGAGGGCAGCCCTATCGCCGCGAGCTGGCTGAGCGCGGAGGATACGATGATCGTACGCGTGGTGGATCAGGGGCCTGGCGTGCCGGTGCAAGGGCGCGATCGCCTCTTCACCCAGTTCGGACGGATGTCGGGCAGCCGCATCCGCGCCGGCCGGGTTGGCACTGGGCTGGGCCTGCATATCAGCCGGGGCCTGGCGGAAGCGATGGGCGGCGATCTGGACCTTGAGGCGACTGGCCCGGAGGGCAGTACGTTCCGCATGCGGCTTCCCCGAGTGCCGACCAAGCTAGTTGCTGGCGCACCTCTCGGTTGAGTTGATCCATGCATGTGATCAGATAGCCGTAGTCCGCGCCCATCTGTATCCACTGCACGCCGCGCTGCGCCATGATGGCTGCATAGGCGGGATCCGGACCCATTCCGGAACCCACCGACAGGCCGGCCGCGCGTGCCTTTGCTATTACCAATTCAAGGGCTGCGACAACCTCAGGGTGTTCGACGTCCCCAAGGCGACCCATTGCCGCCGAGAGGTCCCACGGGCCGAGCACCAGCGAATCTAGGCTGGGTATAGCCACAATCTCATCGATAGCTTCCACCGCTTCCACCGTCTCAATCTGCACAGCTACAAAGAGGTCGCGATTGGCGCGATCGACGTAATCACGGCCACCATCACGGCCATAGTTTGACGGCACTCGTGGTCCGTAGCCTCGCCGGCCAAGCGGCGGATACCGGCAATCCTCCACCACCCGGCGAACCTCCTCAGCACTGCGAATCTGCGGCACAATGACGCCGTCGACGCCAGAGTCGAGGATCGGCTTGATGCACGGGGTCGTGCCGGCCGTGACACGCACCAGTGCCGGTACACCTCTTGCGTGTGCCGCCAGGAGATGGCCATGCAGTGCCTCGGCGCTCATCAAGCCGTGCTCGAGATCGATCCAGAAGAACTCGACAGAGTCGGCGAGTGCGTGAGTGACCAGCGGATCGGTGAAGGTAATCGAGGCGCCAAGGCAGACTGGGCCAGTCTGCAATTTCTGGCGAAATTGGAGAATCGGATTTATCGGATACTGTCTCACCTGGTGCATAAGCGGATCCCTCTCCTGTTGCCGCCAACAAGTGGCAGTTTAGTGGGAAGATTCGAGTCCCTCCGGCAGCACCCGCCAGTTCGACTGCGCCCGAAACACCCGTTCATGCAACTCGGCTTCGGCCATTGACCAGAGGATAAGCTCTTGCCGCTCGGCATCAGCCACGTCGCTGACCTGGAAGGGCCAGGCGAACGCCACGCTGTTAGGAAGCGGAATATTGAGCAGTGCCAGATGCCCGTGCGTCCATTCAATGGGGAAGACGGCCGCGAGGCGCACGGGCGGAAGAGGCGATCCCGTCAGGCGATCTATGTCTGCCTCCAGAAGTGGCCACGAGAGGGTCCAGGATCCGATCAGGCCGTCGTTACCATCGGACGTCGGGCTATTCGTTGTAACTCGTCCGGCTCCCTCCAGGTAGCCGGCATTGACCTCTTCCAGGACCCGAACCGCGATCGGCGTGGTAAGCCTGAAGGCACGCTGGAACACCGCTTCCTTGTCTTTTCGGTCCAGCGCCCCCTCGTACCCCCTTGAGCGCAGGTCCCGCAGATGGCGCGCCATGTCTTCCACGCGGTGGATCCACGGAGATTGTAGAGTATTCGAAGTCTGCATCTCGTCCTCTTCTCTGACGGCTAATCCCACGCACCTGAAGGCGTACCGTTTATTCGTTCTTTCGCAGATTCAGGAGATCGACCGTAAGGTGGCCCAGGCGTACGCGCGCGATGAGCGCGGTTTCCTTGTCTTGCCGCTCCCGCGCGCGCTCGATCACGCTCAACGCTGCGTCCTGAGGCATCACGACCACGCCGTCGTCGTCACCGACGATGATGTCTCCTGGGTGTATGAGGGCCTGTCCCAGGATGATCGGCCGACCTACCTCGCCTTGCCTGTTTTTTCCTGGGCCCATGATGGCCGTTCCAGCGCAAAACACGGGGAACGAGAGCGCGCGGATCGCCCGACTATCGCGCACGGCCCCATCGGTCACCAGTCCACGAATGTCGCGTGCGATCGCCGCCTCCGTCATAATCTCTCCCCAGAAGGCGCGCGAAATATCGCCACCGATTGCTACAACGAGTACGGAACCGGGGGGCGCCGATGCCAGGGCCCAATGCACGGCCGCATTATCGCCGGGCTCGGCCATCACCGGGTACGCAATGCCGGATATCTGCATCGGGCTGGACAGCGGTCTTATGGCAGGAGCCAGCGCTCTTACCCGATTGGATGCCTCAAACAGCGTTGGCGTCGCATAGCGCGCCAGCTGTTCTACCAGGTTCAGCTCGTTCAAGAACGCACCTCGCCGGCATCGGGTTCGTCCGCGATGCCGTCCACATAAGTGCGTCGAATGCGGCGCACCCCTGCCACGTCCATCCAGCGTTCCAGGTGGTCATACAGGCTGCCGTGCTCCGACGCGACCGCGTCGGAGCGGCCGCTAGCCTTCACGCGCTCGGCGGCACTTTGCATGGCGTTCGCGGCCACGCCAAGCAAAGTGGTCGGCTCGATATACATCTCGAAACCGAGAGCGTAGAGTTCATCGATCGAGCAGCGCATAATGTCATCGCTGTACTGCACGCGATCCACGTTGATTTGCGTCCCCAGCGTACGAATGGTCATGAGCGGGGCTGAGACCTGGCCGCGGAACCATCGGGCGTGGTCCAGAGTCCAGCAGACGACGAAGAGTGCGTCCGCGCCCGCCGTCTGGTAAGCGTGGGCCCTCCGCAGCCAATCGCGCTGGCGATCGGCCTCCGTCGTATGGACATTGGCCACGTAGGTCCCCGGACGGCCGATGACCATGAAATCCGGGTGCGGCTTCTCCCCCACCAGGGCGCGAATCTTGGCCGCGGTCTCCTCCATCGATTCCAGAGCCATGACATGCGGCGGAATAAATGGGCACTTATAGGGCAAGCCATAGTCATCGATATGGATGGCGGCAACTCCCGCGGCCGCCAATTCCTTCATCCAATAGACGGACACGTACGGCTCGCCAAAACCCTGCTCGAAATCAACGACGATCGGCAGCGATACCGCCCGCCGAATGTTACGGCATACTCGAACTAACTCCTCGGGGCCGATAATCCCGATGTCAGGTACGCCGTTGACGAAAGCCATCTGCAGAGATTGCACGCCCACCGCGTCGAAGCCGGCGCGCTCGACAATCTTCGCCGAGAGCACATCATGTGCCCCCATGATCCAGATTGCCCGGCCCTGGCCCAGCAGCGGGCGGAGGTATGGGATGGCCATTATGCCCCCATTTCAGAAGCCTAAAGAGAGATCAAATTCACGGCCTGACCGGGCGGCTTGATATGCGGCTTCGACCGCTGCCAGGGTGATCATGCCATCGCGTCCAGTAGCAATCTGTGAGGGCTCACCTCTGATCGCGGCAGCCCACGCGCCCAGCTGTGCCCCGAACATTTCAGCCGCCGCCCCGGCTGGGCTGCCACGTCGACGGATCGGCTCGGGTTGCTCGACATAGCTCCAGCCCAGTCCCTCGTCGATAGCCTTCTTTGTTCGCCAGAGGGCCACGCGCCCGTTCTCGGATGAGTCCCAGGGAAGCAGATCGAAGAGGAGTTGGCCCTCGCTGCCAAGCACATAGCCATATTCAGTCCATTCGCCTAGGCCGGAACCGAGCGACCAGATGGGCGACAGACTGCGCCCGACTGTCCCCGTCTCGAATCGCAGCAGAAGGCCGGCGGAAAAGCGGACGACCACCAGGGCAAAGTCCTCCCAGACAGAGGCGTCGGGCGACCAATGTAGGAGGTCGCGCGCTACATTCACCGTCTGTGCGTAGATTGCAATCGGCTCCTCACCCGTCCAGAAGCGGAGCAAGTCCACATAATGGGGAAGGTGATCTTGAAGTATGCCACCTCCGGCTGTACGGTCCTCCCATCGCCACGTGTAGCCCGGAAGGAAACCCCTGGGCACCAGGTTTGTGGGATCCATCTTGGCGCAACTGGCCCAATGGATCCCGCAGTAATACGGCTGCCCGATGGCACCACCGGTGAGTAGCTTTCGAACGCGCAGGAAGGTGGGATGGAACCGCTTCTCGTGCCCAAGCGCAAGTACGACATCGTGTTCAGCCGCCAGCGTCGTCAGGCGTACACATTCCTCTACAGTGCGCGCCATCGGCTTCTCCAGCAACACGTGCTTGCCCCGGCGGATGGCCACTTCGGCAAGCTCTCGGTGACTTGCGGTCGGCGTGGCGATGACCACCGCCTGAAGTTCGGGGATTGCATAGAACTCGTCGGCACTGGTGCAGATGTGGGGAACGCTGAAGCGCGAGGCCGTGCTCTGGAGTTGCTCCGGATCGACATCAAGGAGAGCCAGGGCCTGGAAATCCGGGCTCTCCGCTGCCGCTGGAAGATGGCCCGTGCAGGCCGCGACGCCAACCCCTATGACCCCCAAGCCCAAACGCGACGCTTCGTTCATTCAGACTACACTTCCGGGACCGTGTTTTCGAGGATCCTGACGAGTTCAATCAGAACACCGCCAGGTGATCGCAGAAAGGCCACATCGCGGACGCCGAAGCCCGCCGAGACTCGAGATACCGGCGCCACCTCGCTGGCGCCTGCCGCCAGAGCTTGCGCGCGCAGTGTTTCCAGATCAGACACCTGGTAGACCACGTGGCACAGACCATTGGCGAGTGGTGTCGCGAGCTTGTCCTCATAGACCATGCGTTGCGCCAGATGCATATACTTGTCGCCCAGCTGCACGAGGGGAATCCTATAGCTAGCGCCCTCGTATGGGATCAGGTCGTCGATCAGCAGCCTTCCTCCCAGCGCCTCGACGAAGCGTATCTCGCGGTCAAGGTCGGCGACCTTTGCTCCTAAGGTCCAGATCCTCATATCTAAAACCCCATTCATGCGCAGCCCACCCCAGTTTCAGTCCAGCGGAAGAAATGCTCGATGCCGACCCGATCCTCGGCTAATTGGGCGCGCGCCTCCAACCACGACCGCGCCCAGGTCTCCCAATCCCTCAGCACGCTGTCCGGGTTTGCCTGGCTGCGGGCGACGAACCCTGGGCAGCCCGGCCGGCCGGTAGGCTCGCCGACTCGCTGGTAGCGCAAGTCGAAGCTGAGCCGGACATCATTCTCGCTCGTATTATCGAGGGATCGATGAACGATTCTCTTGTGCAGGAGCAGGATGCCACCGACCTTCATCGGTACCGGCACACGGCTGTGTGCGATCAGGTGTTCCGGGATGGCGGGACCAAGCCCACGTTCGATATTGGCCGGGCAGTGGAACATGACGTGGCTGTCGTCCCGGTGGCTGCCCGGTACCACCTCAAGCGTGCCGTTCTCGACCGTGGCGTCGGTAATCGGGATCCATACCGTCAGAACCGCGGCGGCATCGGCGTCAGGCTGTAGCACACCACTATCCTGGTGCCAGGGAACGGCTCCAATCAGCCCGTCAC